>JASFJY010000100.1:0-8573 GCA_050119415.1 Chromatiales bacterium
TTGCGAAAGGTGAAGAAAAAGCCCTCGATATTGGCCAAGTAGTCAGCCAGCTGATGCTCCGGTTGACTGATCTCCTCCTGGGGTCGCTTGCGCTCCGTGAGGTCGGTGAGGATGGCTATGGAGCCTATAAAACGCCCCTCGTCATCGCTGATGACGGTAGAGGAGATCCAAACCCATAGGGCAGTTCCATCCTTGCGGCGCAAACGCCGTTCGTAGTGTTCCGAAACGCCCCGGCGGCACGCCGCCATATGCTGCCGGTGATCGCTAAGGTCATCCTCGAATATAAAATCTTCCATGGGGCGGCCTAACAGTTCTTCTCCGAGATACCCCATCAGCCCGGCCATATACGCATTGACGAAATCGATCCGTAGATTGACATCCAAGCTGCAAATACCTTCATTGGCAATATCTACAAAGCGGCGGATATAGCTCATCAAAGTTGAATCATTCTTCATCTAAGGTGGTTCCATCAGGTTCGTTCGGAACGGGCCGACAATCGGAGTTGTCGGCCAAGCGAGATGGCGTTTTCTTTCAATAATAGTTCAGTCAAACTATAAACTGGGCAACTAATAAATTGCCTTCAGGGCGTTAAGCATGCCTGCAGCAACCTCTCCATTCGGGTAAGATGCGGCCTGATCCCCACTCACCCCCAAATCTGGAGTCACCATGAGTGCCGACACCGAGCCCTACCTGATCAAGCAGGAACCCTTCTACCAACCGCAGGAGGATGAGATAGAACTCTACGAGGCCGCCTATGCCGAACGCCTGCCGGTGATGATCAAAGGCCCTACCGGCTGCGGCAAATCCCGCTTCGTGGAGTACATGGCCTGGCGCCTGGGCAAGCCCTTGATCACGGTGGCCTGCAACGAGGACATGACCGCCTCCGACCTGGTCGGCCGCTATCTGCTCGACGCCGAGGGCACCCGCTGGCTCGACGGCCCGCTGACCACGGCGGCCCGCATCGGCGCCATCTGCTATCTTGACGAGGTGGTGGAGGCGCGCCAGGACACCACCGTGGTAATCCACCCCCTCACCGACCACCGGCGCACCCTGCCGCTGGACAAGAAGGGGGAGGTGATCGGCGCCCATGAGAATTTCCAGCTGGTGATCTCCTACAACCCGGGTTACCAAAGCCTGATGAAGGATCTGAAACAGTCGACCAAGCAGCGCTTCTCGGCCCTCGATTTCGACTATGCGCCGGCCGAACTGGAGGCTTCCATCATCGCCAACGAGACCGGCCTCGAGCAAGCGCATGCCAAGCGCCTGGTGAAGATCGGCGAGACCGCGCGCAACCTCAAGGGTCACGGCCTGGACGAGGGCATCTCCACCCGCCTGCTGGTCTATGCCGCCCGACTGATCAAGCGCGGCATCAAGCCCGCGGCCGCCTGCCGCATGGCCCTGGTGCGGCCGATCACCGACGATCGCGACATTGTGGAGACCCTGGATCACGCCATCGAAGCCGTATTCGTCTAATGTCCGATAGAGAACGACTCAGCTGCGGCTTCGCCGAGATCGACCCGGTCTTCGACGACTGCATGGCCAACGCCCGTCGCCATCTGAGCGAGGCGGGCGTCGAGACCTATCTGCAAGGGGCCTCCCTGACCTGTAAAATCGGCCGCGGCGTGGTGCCGGTGATCGTCTTTCTGCAGGAGGTACCGGAGATCGCCGCCCGCGCCGGCGAAAGGGTCATCGAACTGATCTCGCAAACCGTCTGGAAACTCTCTCGCAGCCCCAACGGCAAGGCTATCCTGCCCTTCCTGCAGATGCTGCCGGAAGCGAGTCGCCGTCTCGGCAGCGAATCCCTGCTCAGCAGCTTCATCGAGCTGGTGCTCGAGATGGCCGAACGCACCACCGGTTCGATCCACGGTTTCCATACCACCATTCCCAGTCCCGGATTGCCCGATCTGCTGAAGAAACTGCCCTACCTGTTGAGCCAACTCTCCAGCGAGGGTTTACGCAACTGGATCGACTACGGTGTGCGCAACTACGCCAACCACCCGCAGCGCCAGATCGACTATTTCAGTCTGCAGTCAGCCGACAGCCGGGCCATCCTGCAGCGCGAGCGCCACGGCACCCTGTTCGCCGACCATGAGCGTCAGCTCGACCTCTATTTGAAATCACTCTGGCGCAATAAGGCCCAGTTCGTGCCCTACTCCGAAGGTTTCGACGAGCTGCGCAAACCCATGCCCTACTTCGACTCCCTGGGCATCCGCGTGCCGGATGTCTACGACGACAGCCGGGGCGTCACCGGCATCAACCGTTACCGCGCCCTGCTGGCCCACGTGGCCGCCCATCAGCGCTGGTCCACCCAGGTGGTGGCGGACAACTACAGCCCCTTCCAGCGGGTCGCTATCGAGACCTTCGAAGATGCACGAATCGACCGCCTGGCGATTATGGAGTACCCGGGGCTGCATAAACTCTTCCTCGCCCTCCACCCGGCACCCGCCGAGGAGGATTGTGATCCGCAGCGCGAGTCCTGCATCCGGCACCGCCTGGCCATGTTCTCCTATGCCGCCCTGAACCCGCGCCACGGCTACCGCAATGCCGATCTGCTGGAGTTCGTCGAGCGTTTCAACAAGCTGCTGGAGAGCGGCGAGTCGGACACCGCCCGCATGGCCAGCCTCGCCATCTCCTACATCGCCCGCACCCGCCGCCAGGCCGATCTGGCCGCCAACGTCTACTTTGCCGACACCGAGGTGAGCTACCGGGATGACAACCGCCACCTCTGGATCTATATCGAGGAGGGGGACGAGGAGGAGATGTTCGACGCGGAGCAAAAGCGCCAGCGCTCGGAGGAGGAGATCGAAGGGCTGCCGCCGCGCCACTACCCGGAGTGGGACTACAAGAGCCAGACCTACAATCCCGACTGGGTCAGCCTCTACGAGAGCCTGCACCCGCCCGGCGACGCTTCGCGCATCGACGCCCTGCTGCGCAAGCACCAACTGTTGGCGAAGCAGCTCAAGCGGCTGCTCGATCTGCTCAAGCCCCAGCAGTATGTGCGGGTGCGCTACCAGGAGGAGGGCAGCGAACTCGACCTGGACATGGCGATCCGCTCTCTGATCGACTTCAAGGGAGGCGCCACCCCCGATCCCCGTATCAACATGAGCCACCGCCACGACGGGCGCGACATCGCGGTGATGCTGCTGATGGATCTCTCAGAATCGGTGGACCAGATACCGCAAGGCTGCCAGCAAACCATCCTGCAGCTGAGCCAGGAAGCGGTCGCCCTGCTCGGTTGGGCCATCGAACAGCTGGGTGACAGCTTCGCCATCGCCGGCTTCTCCTCCAACACCCGCCATGAGGTGCGCTATCAGCACATCAAGGGCTACGCCGAGCACTGGGACAACCGGGTCAAGGGCCGGCTGGCGGCTCTGCAGGCGGGCTGGTCGACCCGAATGGGCGCCGCCATCCGCCACGCCAACCACTATCTGCAAGCCCGCCAAGCGGATAAGAAGCTGCTGCTGATTCTCACCGATGGAGAACCATCCGATATCGATGTCCAGGACGAGCGGTTGCTCATCGAGGACAGCCGCAAGGCGGTTCAGGAGGCCGATAAAGCGGGCATCTACACCTACTGCATCAACCTGGATCCCCAGGCCGACAGCTATGTACGGGATATTTTCGGCAACCGCTATACCGTCATCGACCGGGTGGAACGCCTACCGGAGCAGCTGCCGAAGCTGTTCATGGCGTTGACCAAGTAGCTGGTCCGATTATGGGTCCGAGGGGGGCGGCCGGAACGGCAAAATGCGCTGCTCTCTGGGCTCCTCACTGTCCAGCAGGGCCTTTTCGCTGAGTTCTTCCAGCACCGAGGGGAATTCACTCATAATCCGTTGGTGCAGAGCCTTTACATCCTCCCGATAGTGCACCAGCTCCATCTTCACGGGTTCGTTCAGGGAGGCTCTCGGCTCCTCCGTGGGGAACTGCCAGGCAAGCGTGATCAAACGCCCCCCCTCCCCGTCCTGAACCGTGTAGCCTCCCTGGTGATCGATGAAGATGATCTCATGACGGTTGATTACCGCCAGAAACTGCATTGAGCGGATCGGCACAAAGAGGTGGGGCAATTCGGATCGGGTAAGCAGCAGACGACAGCGGTTATAGAGCGCGGCCGGAATGGTCAGGGATTCCCGCAGCAACTCCGCCGGACGGAAGAAAGTTACCCGAGTGTATCGTCTGCTCAAGGCCGCATTCCGGGGTTAATCCTAATCTTCCAGCCGCGGACCCTTATGGATGTCGGGATAAGGTTTCTGATTGTCCATGGGATCTGTTTGCCGACGGTGAAGTGGTATCTGTATATTGTAACAACAGTTATCCCCATGATGACAAGGAACCTGAGTACAATCCATTCGATTACTGGATTTAGGAGAATTTCAGCGCATAGTATCTGAGTAGCCATAATCCTGGCAGGGTTTGCAATTGTTCCAATCCTGTCAAAAGAGCCTTCGCCGTCTGAGATCATGCATGTATAATTAGTCGTTTTTAACAACAATTCGTTTTCAAGCATGAAACAGACCGACGACCTTCGCATCAAGGCCATCAAAGAACTGAGCCCACCAGCACAGGTTCACAAGGAGCTGCCCATCACCGAACAGGCCGCCACCACGGTCTATGAAGCCCGCCGGACGATCCATCGCATCCTGCAGGATCAAGATGACCGGCTGCTGGTCATCATCGGTCCCTGTTCCGTGCACGATCCGGAGGCCGCCCTCGACTACGCCTCGCGGCTGCAGCCTGTGCGTGAGCGGCTCAAGGCTGATCTCGAAATCGTTATGCGTGTCTATTTTGAAAAACCGCGCACCACCGTGGGTTGGAAGGGCTTGATCAACGATCCCACGCTGGATGACCGTTTCGAGATCAACGCCGGTCTGCGCCTGGCGCGCAAGCTGCTGCTCGACCTCAACAACCTTGGTCTGCCCGCCGGCACCGAATACCTCGATCTGATCAGTCCGCAGTACATCGCCGACCTGATCAGCTGGGGGGCCATCGGCGCCCGTACCACCGAGAGCCAGGCTCATCGCGAACTGGCCTCCGGTCTCTCCTGCCCGGTCGGTTTCAAGAACGCTACCAACGGCAGCTTGCGGGTGGCCCTCGACGCCATCCGCTCCTCATCGCGGCCGCACCATTTTCTCTCGGTAACCAAGCAGGGGCATTCTGCCATCTTCTCCACCCAGGGCAACGAAGACTGCCATGTCATTCTGCGCGGCGGCAGCCGGCCCAACTACGACTCCGAAAGCATCAACATCGCCGCCGAGGAGATGCAAAGCAACGGACTCAAGCCGCAACTGATGGTCGACTTCAGCCATGCCAACAGCCGTAAGCAACATCCGCGACAGCTGCTGGTCGGCCGGGACGTGGCCAGCCAGATCGCCCGCGGCGATCAGCGCATTATGGGCGCCATGATTGAGAGCTTCATCCTTGCCGGGCGCCAGGACCGTGTTGTAGGCAAGCCCCTGACCTACGGTCAAAGCATCACCGATGCCTGTATCAGTTGGGACGACAGCGTGCCGCTGCTGGAGGATCTGGCGCAAGCTGTCAGACAGCGCAGAAAATCGCTCGAGGCCACATGACCTTAGTAGTTAGCTGGGATATTGGATACTAAACAAACCTCCTCTATGAACTATTCTGAGTGGCAGGATCAAGCATTTGAATCAACCGTACTACAGACCTCGATCTGCCATGGGGTCTGCAGCAAAGTCAATCTGCAGGATGAAGCAGTATGTCTGACGACGCCATAGACCTGTTGGTCATCGGCAATACCACCCCGGAGATCGAAGCCTACCTGGATGAGATCAGGAACGCTGGAGTTGCCGCCCATGCCACCCGCATCGACCATGATGCCGAGTTGCTAGGCAAGACGCTCAAATCACAGCGCTCGCTCGACATACTGATCTATACCCTGGAAGACAAAGACTTCGGAGTCAGCCAGCTATTCGGCGTACTCAGTGTCACCAATCCACATCTTCCTGTTGTAGCGGTAGCCGAGGAACTCGACGATGAAAAACGTTTGGAGTTGATGCGTCAGGGTGTCTCCGATCTGATAGCGAGAAAGGATGCGCCACACCTGGCCCAGGTCGCTCTGCGGGAATACAAACACCTCATGGTGCACAGGCGCATGCAGCAGATCGAACGCCAGCTGCAGGAGACCGAAGAGCGTTGCAACACCCTCACGGAGAACTCCAGAGACGCCATTGCCTACGTCCACGAGGGCATGCACGTGCTGGCCAACCATGCCTACATGGAGCTGTTCGGACTGGCCGGCGAGGATGAGATCGAAGGCCTGCCGATACTGGACATGATCGCTCCCTCAGAGCACAAGGCCTTCAAGAAACTGTTGCGGGATCTCAGTGCCGACAGCCGGCATAGCGCGGAGATGAAGACCAAGTGTCTGCGCAGCGACGACAAGGAATTCAATGCGGAATTGCTCTTCACGCCCGCCATTATCGAGGGCGAGCCCTGTACTCAGGTAGTCATACGGGATCAATCCGTTTCACGCGAGGTCGAGGAAAAACTCCGGGTACTGAGTACCCAGGATGTGCAAACCGGACTCTACAATCGGCAATACTTCCTCAACATTCTCGAAAGTGAAACTCGCAACCATTGTGACTCCGGCAAAAACAAAAAGACCCTGCTCTATGCCACACTGGACAACTTCATCGAGATACGCAACAAGGCCGGCATAAAGGCCAGCGATGCATTGCTGTTGGAAATCGCCGGCCTGCTGCGAGGAAGCGTTGGCCGTGAGAACATGCTGTCTCGCTTCGGTGATCACACCTTTGCCATCCTTTCAGCAGGTGATCGGCAGGACAAGGCATCTCAACTGGCCCAGCATGTCTGTGACCTGATAAAAAACCACGACTATCTCGACTACAGGCTTGAGCCGAAACCCTGCTGCTGCATCGGCATCGCCTTCACCTCGGAACAGATCGGCAGCGGTCACGAATTCATCACACAAGCCTACGAGGCCTGTGAAAAGGCGCGCAATGAAGGTATCGACCTCTATGCCATGACGGCCGGCGAAGTCGTAGCCGAAGACAGCGTCAGCGAGCCGAATCTGAATCACCTCATGCGCTTTGCGCTGGAAAACGACCAGTTCTATCTGGTCTACCAGCCGATCGTTAGCCTGCATGGCGATACGCGGGAAAACTATGCGGTCATGTTGCGACTCAGAGATAAAAATGGAGATGACATTCAACCCGAACACTTCCTCAACCAGGCGGCCGCCATGGGCAAGACCCAGGAAATCGATCGCTGGGTCATTCGCAATGCCATCAAAGAGCTGACCAATCAGCGCAAGCAGGGGCAGAAGATCAACTTCTTCATCAACATCACCGGAGCGTCACTGAACGAAGAGACCTTGCTGCTCTTCATTTGCGACTGCCTGAGAGATTATGAAGCCAAGGGAGCCTGGGTCATATTTCAGGTGGACGACAGTGAAGCACGCGCGCATCTGCAACAACTGAAAAAGCTCTCTGACGGTCTGAAGAAGATCAAATGCAAGCTCTGTATCGACCACTTTGGTCTTGCCAAGAAACCGGAAACGATCCTCAATGAGTTACCCCTGGACTTCATCCAGTTCGACGCCTCGTTTCTCGATGGACTCTCCGAGAATCAGGGAAGACAGGACACCCTCAATCAACTCAATGAGTCTATCCAGGAGAAGAACATCAAGACTATTGCCTCCGGCGTCGAGGAGACCAGCAGCTTGGCTATTCTGTGGACAATCGGGGTGAACTATATCCGCGGCCAGTTCATTCAAGAACCGACGCCGACGATCACCTACGATTTTTCCGGCGAATAAGCGAATCCGCTCTGAATGAGCTACGACAGCTGCCGTTTTACCAGGGCATAACGTTGTTCCACATGGCCATGGGACGCGAGGCATCGTAGATGCTGTGATTCATCACCCGCATGTCGCGCTGCATATGGTGCGTCGACAAGGTCATCGCCTTCATCGACTCCTCCATAGAATCCATACTGGTGAGCATCGGTTCGAGTGTCTGCATATCCCGGGCCATGGAATCCACACTTACCGCCATGGTACGTACATTGGCCGACAGTTGGCTGACACTGTCGGCCATGGTAACGATATTACTGGAAACCAGACCCATATTGGTATCCACGCTCTGGGCGAGGAAATGGACATCCTTGGCAAGGCTGAAAATAAGGTAGAAACCGTAGGCCGCCAACAGGATGAAGGCGAACAGTGAAGGATAGACGATAAGCTCCCAACGCCTTGCACTGTTCTCGAACGCAACCGAGAGGCGGTCTAATGAATAGGCCTGGCTGCCCTTCTCATCAAGAGATTCTATTACATCAACGCGCTGATCGCTTTTTATGGAATGGTCGTTTTTCGAAGTCATGCCGATAGAGACCCGTCATCACCTGCTTATTACAGGTTACTTGGGATTTTATCACAACACTCTTACGCCACAATTAAGGAAATCCACTACTAATACGCGATAGATCACGGAACCCCCGGGTTATTAACCATTGATAATTTAAGGTATATCACTGGCCCGGCAGTCCTCTGCTCAGCCCCCCTGCGAAGCAAATCGCTCACGCGGCACTGCATT
>JASFJY010000101.1:0-8548 GCA_050119415.1 Chromatiales bacterium
ATCTCCGGTGCCACCATCTCCTCCAAGGCGGTGGGCAAGGCACTCAACCTGTCGGCCAAACAGGTACTGCCCGAGTTGACGCCCCATCTAGATCTATTGCGAGAGCCTGTGGAGACAGTAACGCCATGAGAAGCCTAACCGATGCCTTTCTCATGCTTGAGAGGTTGACCCTACGCGCGGCGATACAACCTAATCAATCCCTAATTCGATTTCGAACCCAACGAAATGGCTAAACAAAACAACGAAAGCATCACCTGGGAGACCTTCAACGAGGGTCTGTGGCGGGAGAATCCGGTCTTCGTCATGCTGCTCGGCATGTGCCCTGTACTGGCGGTGACCAACTCGGCGATCAACGCCCTGGCCATGGGCCTGGCCACCACCTTCGTGCTGCTCGCCTCCGGCACCCTGATCTCCCTGTTGCGCCACAGCATCCCCAAGCAGGTACGCATTGCCACCTACATCGTGATCATTGCCACCTTTGTCACCATCGTCGACTACAGCATCCAGGCGATCTCCCTCGATCTCTACAACGCACTGGGCGCCTTCATCCAGCTGATCGTAGTCAACTGCATGATCCTAGGCCGGGCCGAGGCCTATGCCTCGCGCAACAGCCCGCTCAAGGCGGTGGTCAACGGCCTGGGCATGGGCATAGGTTTCACTTTCGCACTGCTCTGCCTCGGCGTGGTGCGTGAAGTACTCGGCGCCGGCAGCCTGTTCGGTTTCGATCTGTTCGGCGCCCGTTTCGAACCCTGGGTCGTGATGGTGCTGCCGCCCGGCGGATTCATCGTGCTGGGGGCCTGGTTGTTGCTGTTCGAGTGGCTGAAGCAGCGCAAGGAACGGGAGGCGCTGGAGACAGCGGAGGAAGCACGATGATTACAAAATTCATTATCCAAAATTTATATATGCGGAACTCGTGAAAGATGGCTACCGAATCACTCAGTTTCATTTTCCTAAACGCGGTGCTGGCAAACAACTTCGTCCTGGCCCTGTTTCTCGGCCTCTGTCCATTCCTCGGCGTCTCAGGTAAGCTCAATACCGCGGTCCCCATGGGCCTAGCCACCCTATTCGTTATGCTGGTCAGCTCCGTCTGCGCCTACCTGATCAACATGGTGCTGAGCGCGTTCGACATCGAGTTCCTGCGCCTGATCGCCTATATCGCGGTGATCGCCAGCGCGGTGCAGCTGGTGGAGATGACCTTGAAAAAGTTCACCCCCGCCCTGTTCCGTGCCCTCGGTATCTTCCTGCCCCTGATCACTACTAACTGCGCGATTCTCGGGCTGGCCCTGTTCCAGACCTTCAAGGAGTACGACTTCATCCAGTCCCTGATCTACGCCCTCGGGGCCGGCACCGGTTTCATCCTGGCCATCGTGCTGATGGCCGGCCTGCGGGAAAAGCTGGAGCTTTCCACCATGCCCAGCATCACCCAGGGCGCCGCCGTCAGCCTCATGCTCGGCGGTCTGCTGTCGCTCTCCTTCATGGGCTTTGCAGGTCTGGGTGGCTGACCCTACTAGTCTCTCATCAGTCAAGGTATTTAATGGATTATTTGAGTATTATTAGAGAGTTACTAACCTAATTGGTAGGGCAGGGACCGACCCTGCCACCTCTGCCATAGGTGCGGCGGGGCCCTGCCCCAATATTCACGGTACTGAAAAGTCGCACGCCGGATGGAAAGTGCGATATAAAGGTTTTTTATTATCTAAATCGTTGCATAAAGATGCTTGATTATCTCATAGCAATGACAATCATTCCCATTTTGCTGCTCGCTTGGCTGGTAGTGCAGTCGATTGCGCGGCGATTCGCAAAGCTGCACCCCGAATTCGGCCCTCCCAGGGAAGAGGGTACGGGATGTGGCAAGAGCTGTCTGTGCAGCGGCGGCAGCTGCCAACGACGAGGAGACCATCCCTGAGGTTTATAACACAATGAGTGAACCATCGAACGAATCCGACAACCGAGGACAAGCGGTGAATGAACAAGTAATCTGGTTCGAAAACCTGAAGATGCACGATGTGGACCAGGTCGGCGGCAAGAATGCCTCCCTGGGTGAGATGATCAGCGGCCTGGCCCATGCCGGCGTCAGCGTCCCCGGCGGCTTCGCCACCACCGCCCATGCCTTCCGCGAATTCCTGCGGCACAACCGCCTGTCGGAACGAATCGATCCACTGCTCCAGCAACTCGACGTGGATGATGTCACCGCCCTGGCCGAGGCCGGCAAAACCGTCCGCCAATGGGTGGTCGAGGCCCCCTTCCCGGTGGAGCTGGAGAACGCGATCACCGCCGGCTATAAAAAACTCACCGGCGATGCGGATGATCCGCCGGCGGTAGCGGTACGCTCTTCGGCGACGGCTGAAGATCTGCCCGATGCCTCCTTTGCCGGTCAGCAGGAAACCTTCCTCAATGTGCAGGGTCTCGACCAGGTATTAGTGGCGGTCAAGGAGGTCTTCGCCTCCCTTTACAACGATCGCGCCATCTCCTACCGAGTGCACCAGGGCTTCGCTCACGAGGAGGTCGCACTGTCCGCCGGCATCCAACGCATGGTCCGTTCCGACATCGGCTCCGCAGGGGTTATGTTCACCCTCGACACCGAATCCGGCTTCAAGGACGCGGTCTTCATCACCAGCTCCTACGGTCTGGGCGAGACGGTGGTACAGGGCGCGGTCAATCCCGACGAGTTCTTCGTTCACAAGGGCAATGTGGAGGCGCATCGTCCCGCCATTCTGCGCCGCAACCTGGGCAGCAAGGCGATCAAGATGGTCTACGGCAACGAGGAGGGACCCCGGGTGGTCACCGTCGACGTGCCCGAGGAGGACCGGCAGCGTTTCTCTCTGACCAGTGAACAGGTTGAGAGCCTGGCCGGGATGGCCATCACCATCGAAAAGCACTACGGCCGCCCGATGGATATCGAGTGGGGCCTGGACGGTAGCGACGGCCAGCTCTACATCCTGCAAGCCCGCCCGGAGACGGTGGAGAGCCGGGTCGACACCGCCACCGTTGAACGCTTCCAGCTGGAGCAGCGCGGCACAGTGCTGGCCCAGGGCCGCGCCATCGGCCAACGCATTGGCAGCGGTGTGGCCAAGGTCATCCACAGTGCCAGCGAAATGGCCAAGGTTGCGGCCGGCGATGTGCTGATCACCGATATGACCGATCCCGACTGGGAGCCGGTGATGAAGCGCGCCTCCGCTATCGTCACCAACCGGGGCGGACGCACCTGCCATGCGGCGATCATCGCCCGCGAGCTGGGCATTCCCGCGGTGGTCGGCTGCCACGACGCCACCGAGACGCTGCACGACGGCCAGGAGGTCACCGTCTCCTGCGCAGAAGGCGACGACGGCTTCATCTACGAAGGATTGCTCAAATATTCAGTCTCCCAGGGTGACGTGGCCGATCTGCCGGAGCCGCCGGCCAAGATCATGATGAATGTGGCCAATCCTAGCCGCGCCTTCGCTTTCAGCCGCATCCCCAACGCCGGTATTGGCCTGGCACGCCTGGAGTTCATCATCAACACGACCATCGGTGTGCATCCCCGCGCCCTCATGGAGTTCGACCGACTGCCGGAAGATATCAAAGGGGGGGTCGCTCAGCAGATCGCCGGCTACGACGATCCGGTCGGATTCTATGTGGAGAAGCTGGTGGAGGGTATCTCCAGCCTGGCGGCCGCCTTCAACGGCAAACCGGTGATTGTGCGCATGTCCGACTTCAAGTCGAACGAGTACGCCAACCTGATCGGCGGCAAGCTCTACGAACCGGAAGAAGAGAACCCGATGATCGGCTTCCGCGGCGCCTCCCGCTATATCTCCGAGAGTTTCCGCCCCTGCTTCGAACTGGAGTGCCAGGCACTGAAGCGGGTGCGCAACGAGATGGGCTTCACCAATGTGGAGATCATGATACCCTTCGTGCGCACCCTGGAGGAGGCGGCTGGCGTCATCCAGCTGCTGGAGGAGAACGGCCTCAAGCGGGGCGAAAACGGCCTGCGCGTGATCATGATGTGCGAGTTGCCCTCCAATGCGGTGCTGGCGAGCGAGTTCCTGGAGTACTTCGACGGCTTCTCGATCGGCTCCAACGACATGACCCAGCTGACCCTCGGTCTCGACCGCGACTCCGGCCTGGTGGCCAGGAGCTTCGACGAGCGCAATCCGGCAGTGAAGAAGATGCTGAGCATGGCGATCCAGGCCTGCCGCGAAGCCGGCAAGTACGTCGGCATCTGCGGCCAGGGGCCCTCCGACTACCCCGACCTGGCCGAGTGGCTGGTGGAGCAGCAGATCACCAGCCTCTCCCTCAACCCCGACACGGTGATCGATACCTGGCGGCTGTTGACCGGGTTGAAGAAGTGACCGGGTGCGATTCAAGCCGCCAATGAGCGCCGATGTTTTCGTTTGAGCGGTTTAATCACTTTTGGCATCACTGCGTGAGTGAGCGGTGAAACGCACCGTCTACTTCCTGGCCGACCATACCGGCATCACCGTCGAGGCGATGGGGCGTTCGCTGCTCAGTCAATTCGACGGCTTCGAGTACGAAACGGTCCATTGGCCCTTCATCGACTCCCTGGAGAAGGCGCGCCGGGTGGCGGAACGCATCAACCAGACCACCCTGGAGTCGCAACAGAAACCGATCGTCTTCACCACCCTGGTCGATCCCAAAATCCGTGACTATTTCAAGAAGTTAGATGTTCCAGTCATGGACTTTTTTGAATCATTCACAGGACGCCTGGAAACTGAACTACAGATACCCTCCTCCCACGCCCTGGGCCGCTTCCACACCGCCGACAATAGCAGCGCCTACGATCAGCGCATCCATGCCGTCAACTTCGCCCTCAACAACGACGACGGCATGATTACCCGCAATTACGATACCGCCGACCTGATCCTGATCGGTGTCTCCCGCAGCGGCAAGACACCGACCTGCCTCTTTCTTGGCCTGCAACACAGCGTGTTGGCGGCTAACTATCCGCTGACCGACGACGATCTGGAGAGCGACCTCCTGCCCAAGCCCCTGGTCCCCTATAAAGAGAGACTCTACGGTCTCACCATCGCCTCCGAGCAGCTGCAGCGCATTCGTCAGGAGCGCCGTCCCGACCGCCGCTACTCCTCTCTGGAGCAGTGCAAATTGGAGGTGAAGCTGGCCGAACAACTCTTCAAGCACTACAACATCCCCTATCTCGATACCACCTCCATGTCGATCGAGGAGATCTCCGCCCGCCTGCTGCAACATATCAATCGCGCCGCCAAGGCGACTAACTGAAGCGCCCGATACAGCTCTCGCCAGACTTTGAATTGGCGCTATAATGGGCAATCCAGCATTTAAGTCCTAATATAACCACAAAAAAAAACAGGACACCTTTTCTATTGATTTCTAAGGATTAACTACTGAGTGTTCAACTGGTTTTTACAATTCTTCCACAAGGCACCGGTGCCGATTGCCATAAAATGGACCATCTATATCGGCACACTCATAACCCTTGTCATGGTCGTTCTGGGTTGGTTTTTGATCGCTCAGCAGAACAGTTTTCATATGCGCGAGGTGAAGGGATTCGGCGAAATCCTCGTGGAGCAGTTGGCCCACTCTGCCAGTGAACCCCTGTTGGCGGATGATCAGTTCAACCTGCAGGGTCTGGTTAGCCGACAGACTCAGAACCACAATGTGGTCGGCGCCGCCATCATTCCAACCGACAAAACCTGGGTCGTTTCCGGCAGTGTACCCAGCGTGCTCCCTGAAGAGATCGAAGAAGAACCGATGATCTGGTCCTGGCAAGACACCCAGAACCAACGCCATCCGGTCATCACCTTTTTCAGCCCTATCATTTTCCGTGATGTTATTGCCGGCCATGCCCTGATCACCCTCGACCGGGAGTACCTCGACCGCGATCAGCAGCGCACCATCAGCATCATCAGCTATGCCACCTTCGGCCTGATCCTCATCGCCGCTGTGCTATCCTATGCCCTGAGCAAACGTCTCAGCAGACCGATCACCCTGCTGGCCCAGGCCGGCACTGAGGGGACCGGTGGAGCCCTGGTCAGCCCCCAGGACCTGGATCGTCAGGACGAAATCGGCCAAGTCTACGCCCATTTCGAGCGCATGACCGCCGGTATGCTGGAAAAGCGGCAAGTGGAAGAGGCTTTGTCGCGCTACGTCTCCCCGGTGGTAGCGGAGAAGATCCTCTCAAACCTCTCCCAACACCGTCTTGCCAATCAGGAGATGGAGGGCAGCATACTGTTTTGTGATATCGTAGGCTTCACCCAGCTGTCTGAGGATCTGCCAGCGGACGAGGTAGCGGCACTGCTGAATCTCTACCTGGGAGCCATCGCCGAGGCCGCCCACCGCTGCCGTGGGGTGGTGGACAAGTTCATCGGTGATAGTGCTATGATTTTGTTCGGCGTGCCCGAATCCGACAAGGAACACGGCATGCAGGCAATCCGTTGCGCCTGGCTTATCCAGGCCATCGTAAGGCACATTAACAAACAGCGCCGAAAACATGGCAAGGAACCAATCTTGTTGCGCATCGGCATCAATAGCGGCCTGATGCTGGCAGGTAACATCGGCATCCCGGATCGCCTGGAATATACTGTGGTGGGAGACACGGTCAACCTGGCTTCGCGGCTCTGCGGCGCGGCGCCAGCCAATGGTATATTGCTCAGCGAAACGACATCGGTTTTCCCCGGTGTCGACAGTATGGTGGAGCTACACCAGCAACCGGCCTTGAAAATCAAGGGCAAAAAAAACCTGGTTAATCCCTCCATTGTTGGAGCGCCTTCACCTGAATTCGGTCAATGGCTGATAAAAACCATGTCATACATACTGCGAAAGAAACTCAAATGAACCTCTTTCTGACCCACCCGGCTCTGCTGTTTGCACTATTGCTGCTCCTCACGGGTTGCCAGATGCTCGAAAGAGTAAAGCCGTTACCGGCTTCTGCCAATCCCAATAGCATCGATATCGCCCGACAGCTGGAGGCCCAGGGACGCTACGGACAGGCCATCGCGGTATTGGAAGAGGCCATCGCCAAGGACGGCAAGGCGCAGAGCTACACCCAGGTCCTGCGCGAGATACGTCTGCGGCAGAACATTGTGGAGCAGGAGCTGGAGGATCAGTTGTTGATCAGCCGGACCTCGGCCCTGAAGAACCAGATCCCGATTCTCGAGCAGTTGAAGCGCTCCGATCCCAACCGGGAAGCGTATGCCAAACGGCTGGAAGAGACCCGCCAGCAACTGCTGCGGATACGGAAATCGTTGTCGGAGTGCGGCTGGCGTCACTTCAAAAAGAACAACGTTTTGGCCAAAGCTTGCCTCACCCTGGCGCTTTCGCTGGAAGAGAACGAGCAGGATGAACGACTCATTGCCTATCTGCTGGATGAGCATCGGCAGAATGTGCAGAAAACCCAGACGGTAGAGCGGGCAAAACGGAAGATGGCCTGGAAGCACCGCAATCAACAGCGCTTTGAGGAGGCTCAGCGTCTCTACGACACTGGACAACTCAAAGAGTCACGGCGAGTTCTGAAAGTGGTCCTGAAAGAGCATCCACATAATAACGAAGCAAAAGAGCTGCTGAGCAACGTGGAGAGCCGACTCAAGAGATATATTGAAAATCTGATGGCCGCTGGCGACCGCCTCTATCGAGAAGGCGAAATCGAGGGCGCCAAGGCCACATGGCAGGCCGCTTTGTCGATCGATCCCCAGGATCCGCTTGCTCGGGAGAAGATCGAGCGCGCGCAGCGGGTACTCGACAACCTGGAAAATCTACGTAAATCCGAACCTCGCCGCTCCTCAGCATCAAACCAGCAGCTCGACTTCGACTCTGAGCAGGGAAATCCCCTTTAGTACTATCCATTCCCTCCCAATTCGTTATAATCACGAATTGCGGTTCCCCCCGACCGGGGCGGCCCAGAACGCGTGCCGCCCGACTCCCCGAGGTCATCCCCGTGAATCCTCCAGTGCCGAAGCTCAGAATGAATTGGCACAACGCAAACGTTATATCAACAAGAAAGGAAGTTCGAGTTCAACGCAATCTGGTAGTGATCACTGAATGAAGCGAATTCTGCTAACACTCTCGATCATGCTGCATACCCAATTCACCCTCGCTCAGGAGTGGCTTCCACAGCAACCTGTCTCCTTCTATGAGATCGAGAGCGATTGGCGCCTTCTCGAGCGCTCGCTCGACACACCCCGCTTCGGCCTCCACCAGACAGATCTGCAAGAACCCTTTATCGGGCCGCCGGAGCGTCCCCATGGCTTCGGCCGCGAACTCGACGATCAGAGTCCGGCGGATTTCGACGGCCTAACGCGGGATACGACCTACTTCTTCGGTTATCAATTCGCTATCGTCGGTCTCCTCTATGTATTGCCGGAGAGTGTCTCGGCCTGGACCGATGAGCAGAAGGAGGAGTACAACTTCGAGAAGTGGAAGCACAACGTCACCCATCCGCGCTGGGACCCGGATGTGTGGTACATCAACTACATCCTCCACCCCTATTGGGGTATGACCTACTACACTCGGGGCCGCGAGCGCGGCCTGACCGAGGTCGGTGCCTTCTGGTATTCCTTCACCCTCTCCTGCCTCT
>JASFJY010000102.1:0-8525 GCA_050119415.1 Chromatiales bacterium
CCAGATGGGTTCAGGCCTAACGAGAAGATAGGTGAGCGCGAGGCGCAACAGAGCGTAATGGGTATAGGGCATGAGGAAGCGGTCGGTGTCATGATTGTCCAGGAAGAGCAGACGAAACACCGGTTCAAACGGGCCAACACGAAATTCATGAAACTTCAATCTGTCGACCATTTCATCGGCATAGATGGTCTGATGACGAAAGAAATCCAGAATGGTCTGTCGGTGGAAGAAATCTGTCGCCATGTCGATACCGCGTTCTTCGGCAAAGCATGCTGGACGGTCGGTAACAACTTCGCCAAGCAGTAGCGCTTCGGGATTTTCGCCCCGTACCTGTTGACGTAGTTCGGCCCAAAAGTCTTTGGGTGCGCGAGTCATGGCGTCGAGCCGCAGTCCGTCGATGCCCCGGCGAACCAACCTCAGTGCTGCTTCAATAACGTGCGTCCTAGCTGCGGGTGTATTAAGATTAAGCCATGGCAGATGTGGTTCTGTGGGATATAAGTCGATGCAGTCAGGATCTCGAGCACGTACCGGAAATTTGTGAATATGAAACCAGTCACAATAGGGTGATGCCTGTTGCTCCGACAATACTGACTGAAAAAACGGATGATGCTCATGGACATGGGTTAGTGAGGCATCCACCACCAATCGGAGTCCGTGTCGATGGGTTTCAGCAACCAGGTTGTCAAATGCTTTTTCACCACCGATACTTGGTTCTATTTCCATTAGGTTTAGACCATCGTAACGATGCGGTGAAGGTGCGGTTTGCACCGGTGTGATAATGACGGCATCAACTCCCAACTTGCTGAGGTAGTCAAGGCCTTCTGCAACACCCCAGAGGTCCCCGCCATAAAAAACTTCGTTTGTGGAAGGGGTGTTGTGAGTGCTGAATCGTTTGTCTGGCAAGGATTTAGATCCTCGGCGCCATCGATCAATCACGATAGCGTAAAAAACGGCACGCTTGGCCCAGGCAGGGGGTTGGCCCAAGCTTGATCGGGGCTGGGGGAGTCGAGTGCGGTAGGCGCCAACCTGCAGCGTGGGCATCGTCTCCGTTGTGGGGATGACTTTCGAACGGAAAACAGAAAAATGCCGGCCATGACGCTCACCCTGGTACTCCTCCAGAAGCGCTTTGCCGTCGATAGAAATTGGCTCGGCATCCCGGCCGTCGCTTTCCATGTGTATCACGATGTTTCCGTCTTCATACACTGCCAGATGTCCCCGATCCGGCGCGAAAAATATGGGGGGGTTGCTGCCGTCAACAACCAATAGGCTATTGTTGTATCCCTCGGTGGGATCCTTTGCTGCATAAGCGTCGGCAATCCACTGCTCATGATTAACTCTAAACTTATACCTGTATACGCCGGGATTCAAGGATAGATAGCACTCATAGATTCCCGGTGCGGTTTCCTCCATGGGCACTGGTCGCGTCCAGTCATACACATCCCCAAACAGTTCACAGGTCTGCCCCGGCTCACCCCGCCACTTGAATTTAATGCCAGTCATCGGGTGAATTTAATACCAGCCATCGGGAACTTCCGGAATCGCATTCAAGTCGGGCATTTGATATCTGTCCGGCCGGTTGTGACAGATGGCGCAAAGGTCATTGGGCATGCATTTATTGGTTTTGATCCGTTCCCGTAGATCGGCAATGGCATCGCCTTCCCAGATTTCTGTTAATGTTTGATGGTTAACATTACCAACGCATAAGGAGGCGTTGAGATCATAGCAGCAGGGGATGACATTCCCATCCCAATAAATCCCCAATGTTTGCCATGGCGCAGAACAGAAATGCTGTGGCGGGCGTGTTCCCGGCATCAGCAGTGGGCTGTCGGAGGGTGCTTCGACAGGCTTGAGAAAGGCTGAAACTCCTGGCAATCCAAGGTCCCCGTATCTTTCGAGAAACCGTTTGTGCTGATGAGCGTTTGCTCGCATTTTTACCATTTGGATAACAATGGTGGGCGACGTTGATTGATGAGTGGCTCGGTAGTTGAGAATGTCATCAATATTGACGAATGCCTTTTGCGGGCATGCACCAGGGCCGCGGATCGCGCTCAGGGTTTCAACGTCAGTACCGTCAAGGGCGATTACGATACGCGCTATACCTGCGCCACAGAGTTTTTGGTAGCCATCAAGTGTCAACAAGCCTGCATTGGTGCTTATCTCTGTTGGCACATTCCCTTTAGCGGCCAGCGAAACCATGCTAGCCAACTGTGGATGAAGAAAGGGTTCTCCGGCGTTGTGCAGTATTAGCGGTTTTGAATCAAGCCTGGGTTCTATCATTGTCAGTATTCGTTCAAACAGGCTCATACTCATCAGACCCTTGGGTCGCTCCATGAATCCTTGTCCTGCACGGCACATTATGCAGGTCGCCGGGCACATGTTGGTAATTTCAACGAAGTCAATGAACGGGGTTGGCCGGCATGAGGATTCAAGACTTAACCAAAGCGAATTGTCTTCGGCATGAGAAGTCAAAATATTGCTGGAAGCTAACTGTTCAAGTCGGTTGCTTATCTCGGAGAGACTGACCCTGTGCGCGGTGTGGGAAAGCCTTTTCGAAAGTTCTTCCGCTGTTAATAATATTCCGTCATTGGCAATAACGCGAAGCAGCGCCAGATCAAGTTCGTCAACGAAAACCCTTCTCCGGCTAATATGGGATACCACTACCGTTTGCTTACCCTCTGGCTTGAAAATCGAGATGAAACGGGACAGTGAGTACTGTCTAGGCCTTCTTGGTGTCCAATCGAGCACACTACCTCTCCTTGTGATTAACCTGCTTACATCGCAGAGCATCTCATTGTTTCAAATTCGAATAAGATTTAACTATTATCAAGGGCATTCTTGGCGTCCCTATCCTTAGGATTTCAATTTGATAGGCCAATGTCAGCATGCCAATAGCGACGTTATCAAAACTTACCGCAGGAGTGCTACGATGGCGTTTTTATGCCTTGCTGCAGTCAGGCAGACATTGGCTGAAAATGACCTATTTTAAGGTGTCGGCTTAATAAATATATCGAATCACTTCGTAATACTTGGTGGATGCACAAACAACACCAACCCACTCTACATTGAAGGTTCGCTCCTGGTCGACAACAGAGGTTGACCGAGTTAGCCCTTAATGTCCGGTTTGGTCTGCGACTTAACACCATAATTACTTCGGTTGCCTCCGAAGCGCCATACAGCATATTACAGTCTTAGTAGGTAGTAATTTCGATTCAGCGCAGATCCAATTTACGGCTCCTTTCCGCGGGGCCTTTCGTGCTGACGAGTACTCCGTGTCGGAAATATTTACAATCGAGGAAAGAGATTGATTTGTGTTAAGTGTAACACTATGAAAATCGGTTTAATAATAAAAATGGCATGAATATTGCTATTTAATAATATGCTGACACAAGGGCAAGTTAGATTAAGATTGTGCTCTTTGGTACCCCGATCTTTGGGTTTTCCATGCCAGCGCTTTTTGATAGGAATATTTTTAACACTATTTAAAGGAATCCGATATGCATTATCTTTCCAAGCTGTTATCGACCTTGGTAGTCACGGGTTGTACCAGCCTGGCATCAGCCTCTCCCCTCGAAGACTACAATTTGATTTTATTCAACGATTTCAACGTTTCCGGTGGCAGTGGCCATATCCATGGGACAGCCTTTATCGGCGGTGACCTCAACGGCCAGAATCCCGGGTTTGGTGCCGATCTAGACAGCTCACTCACGGTGAACACACTGGAAGTGGCGGGTGACCTGAATGCAAATCAGGTGACTTTAGAGTCCGGTTATCTGGCTTATGGAGGTACGAATAATCTGAACAACATCAATTGTAATGGCAATGGCCTGAGTGGTGGCTGCTTGCAATCCGAAACGGGACTGGACGCCAAAGCCGCAGCTCTGCGTGCGGAGTTGAGCAGCGAATCGGCCTATTATGCGGGACTGGCCGACAATGGTAGTGTCGATCTGACCAACAACGTACTCAGCTATACCGGCAGCGCGACCGACCTGGCAGTCTTCACCATCAACGGTGCGGATCTTTTTACCCAGAACAGTAATTGGGATCTGGTCTTCGGCGCTGCTGAGAAGGTGGTGATCAATGTCCTAGGTGACATTATTGCCAATGCCGGCGGTGTCAATTTCAATGGTGGATTCAGTCTCCTTAACGCCGAGAATATCTTGTGGAACTTTAGCGAGGCTTCAACAATCGATTTGGGCTCCGCCCATTGGTTCGGATCCATACTGGCAATGGATGCCGTGTTGGATACCGATAACGATATCAGTGGTACCCTGGTGGCTGACACCTACATTGGAAATGGTCAGATGCACGTATACAACTGGACTGATGAGCCGCCGGCTTATGAGCCGCCTAAGAGTGTTCCCGAGCCAAACATCAGCCTGCTGCTGCTGATGGGATTGGGTTTTCTGGGACTGGGGCGCCAGCGCCGCGTTTGAACCTTTCGGGCGAGTGATAATATAAACGCCGGTCATTTGACCGGCGTTTATTGTTTCAGAGCCATGATTTTTATTCAATATCAAGGTTTCGCCGGGCTGGGTGCGACAAACCATACCCTGTCCGGTTTATCGATTGTTTCGTTGGTAGAGCAGGACAATCAGACCGATGGCGATCATGGTCCAGACAAGGATCCAGAAGAACTCCGGCAGATAGGTCAGTTTAGCCAGCTCACTGTCATCACCCATCCGCCTGCCATCAAGGAGGTGAAAAGGTGAACGCAGGGCATCGATCAACACGTAGAGTCCAACAAAGGCCACGAAGCGGTGGACCCATGTGCGGTTTCCATAGCGGTAGGCGAGCAGTAATATGGCGATGATGGTCAATAGAATCCAGGGTGTTACCCAGTCCCGCACCCACAGCAGGCCGACCAGGAGCACCAGCAGGCCGAGGGAGAGAGCGATGGTCTTGGCGTGCTTGGCGCTGATCGAAAGGTAGATCAGCGAGCCCCAGAGGGCGCTGCCGGCATAGCCGGAGAAGAGCACCAGCGGCAGCCAGCCGCCCGAGGTCAGGCAGCTGCCGGAGGTGTCGAAGGCGATATGGATCTGGTGGATGCGGCCACCCGTAAGCAGGGCGGCAAGGCCGTGGGAGAGTTCGTGGAAGAAGGTCTGAAACCAGTCGAGGGGCAGGTGGATGAGCGGAATGGCTTTGACGATCAGCGCCAGCAGGAGTTCGATCAAAAATACGCTGTTGATGCGGTGCAATTCCCCCTCTCCTGACTCTGACCTAATGTTTGTTCGAGATTTCAGCGTTGCTTCGATCAGGAATCAGCGCGACTCGTTGCGAGATTCCCCTTTGCATAAGGATTTCAACGGTCTTCATCCCCGGGCGGCGTTTTGCTCAGTCGCTGCTTGATGGTGCGCTTATTGGTCATTGAGCGTTCGAGGCTATCGATCTGCTCACCCAGCAGCTTGACCCGTTCCCAGATGTCGTGGTCCATCTTCAGCTTGTGTTCCATGGCGGCCACCACCGGCAACAGGGAGTTGTTGATGGCGTCGCCCATGGCGTTGAGCACCTTGTCCATGCCGGGGACCGGCTTGTTGACTACCTGCACATTGAGTTCCAACTCCCGCATCTGCCGGATCAGTTGTTTCAGCGCTTGTTGCAGGGGATCGAAGGGCTGCTCGGCGAAGAGCCGGTTGATCGACGCTTCGATGGAGCCGAGACCGCCGGAGACGTGGGCGATCTGGTTGGCGATCCGGGTCACCGCATCGGCGTCTTCGCCCCCCATGCTCTGGATACGGGCAAAGTCGGCTTTTATCTGCTCCCAACGGACCTGCTCTTGGGCGTTCAGGGAGCCGTTCAACTCGCCCAATTTCAACAGGTTCTCCTCCGCCCCGCTGGTGAGCGTCTGCGCTTCGCCCAGGTAGTGGTCATGCAGCAGGGCGGTCAGCTCCTTGTCGTTCATGACGGCGCTGACCTTCTCCGCCAGCTTGTTCATGTTGCGGTAGCTGCCCTGCAGTTTGAAAGGGGGTTCGGTGCGGTACTTGTCGGCCTGGGCGGCGGACGCGATGTACTGGCGATTGACCCGCATCACTGTCTGCTGCACGCTGAACAGCCGCTGCAGCACGGCGACGATTTCGTTCTTCTCGGCGCTGCTGTAGGGGTGGGCGAAGTCGGTGTCGGGTATCGCCTCGCCCCGGGCCAGGCGGATAAAACGGTAGACATCCTGCATATCCCGGGTCGCCAGCGGGGCTAGCGCCGGGTTGGAGGTCAGCGCGTTCTCGATATAGCTGAGGGAGAAGGCCTCCTCCCGGCCGCTGAGCACATCGCCCAGGTTGTAGATATCGGCCCGGTTGGCCAGCATGTCGGGGATCTTGAACACCTCGCCCGACTCCGTGTAGGGATTGCCGGCCATCACGACACAGAATCGCTTGCCGCGCAGATCGTGGGTCTTGGGCTCATCGCGCCAGACCCCCTCGATGCGCCGGGTGGCATCGCTGAGCGAGATGAACTTCTGCAGGAATTCCGGGTGGGTGTGCTGGATGTCGTCCAGATAGAGCATCACATTGTTGGCCATCTCCAGGCCGAGGTTGAGCTTCTCCAGCTCCTGTTTCGCCGTCGCGTTGGGGGCCTGACCGGGGTCGAGGGAGTGGACCTGGTGGCCCAGGGAGGGGCAGTTGATCTTCAGAAAGATCAGCCCCATGCGGTTGGCGATGTACTCCATGAGGGTGGTCTTGCCGTAACCGGGGGGCGAGATCAACAACAGCATACCCATCTGGTCCGTGCGCTTCTCCTCGCCGACGGTGCCGAGCTGTTTCGCCAGGTTGTCGCCGATGATGGGCAGATAGACATCGTTGATCAGCTTGTTACGCACAAAGGAGGAGAGGGGGCGTGCCTTGAAGTCCTCTATCCTCAGCTGCTTGCGCGCGGCCTCGATGAGTTCGGAACGACGGCTCTTGAACTGCTCGAACTCGGGGATAACGGTCGTGGAGTAGCGGTGAAGCCGGTTGAGAAATTCGGGCAGTTCGAGATGCAGGGACTGGTTGTGGATGCGGCCATGATCTCCCAGTAGGCCGTCGACCTTCTGTTGGATGGTGACGCTCTGAACCTGCAGCGGTAAGGCCCCCTCCAACAGCAGCAGGGCCGCCGCTTCGTCACGGGCGAAGGCGTCTTCGGACTGGGGCTGGAGCTGCAGCAGGCCGTCGACCCAGGAGCAGGCCAGCCGCCAGCCCCGGCCGGTGTCGCCGGCCAGACGCTGCAGGGTCTCGCTAAAGGCTTGCTGGTGGTGGATGGTTTTCATCTGCTGTCGCAGATCGTTGGCCAGACGGTCAGCGTTGCGGCTCACCTCGAACTGCAGTTTCGGTTTGGCGAATTCGAGGGAGAGGTATTCGGCCGCGATCTCGGCATCCTGCGCATCGAAGGGCAGTGCCTTTTCGCGGATGAATTCAAGCAGGGTCAGGGTCAGTTCACCACGTAGCGAAACGAAGGCGTTGGAGACGTTGAAAGTCCGTTCGAGCTGGGAGAGGCTCTGCGCCAGTTGGGACCAGGCCATCTTTTGAAACTGCTCGGAGTTGTCGCGGTGGAGATGGCAGTAGAGCAGCCCCAGTGCCCGGCTGCGTGGGCTGTAGCGCAGCAGGCCGGCGCTCTGGTACATGGCCAGCAGGGCGCTGAGCAGTTTGGCCGCATCCTGGTCGTGGATGCCCCGTTCGTAGCCCTCCTGATAGCGCGGCGCCATGAAGTGGCGGATGGTGGCGGTCAACCAGGTCTCGTCGCGGCGCAGATCCATCAACGGCTGCAGGCCGAGTTCCGACTCGCCCCGCTCTGCGCTGCGCAGCATCAGGTAGGCGAGATACTCGGCGCGATAGACATGGGCATTCTCCGAGGGCAACGACTGATCCCAGTAGCCCCGCAGACGCGACAGGGCCTCATCCTGCATGGCTTCAAAAAAGTCGGTGCCGGTGAGATGGAAGGCGAGGGCCTCTTCGTGAGGCACGATGGTCAGATCGGTCTCCTGGGTGCTGATGCTGAAGCGGTGCTTGCCCAGCTTGATGACATTCCCCCCCTCCTCGTAAAGATCCTGCTTGTCCCGCTGGGCCCGGATCGACTGCTCCTTGGCGTTTTTGAGGCGGCTTTCGATGTCGTCGGCGCGGACATTGTCATCGAGTTGGCGCAGGTTGTCGGAGAGGGTGCGCACCTTGGCGACCATGGCGTCGGAGGCGAAGTAGGTGTTGATCTCGTCCTGGGTCTGCATGGCGCGGGTGCGTTTCTCGATGCCGTCCAGCAGTCGTGAGGCGGCGTTGGCCAGGTTCTGGATGCGTCGCTGGCGCTCATCGAGCAGGGTCTGCTTATGCGCTTCGAAGGTCTCGTAGATCTCCTCCCGCTTGGCGATGATGTCATTGAGGAATTCGTCGTGTTCGCTGAACTTGCTCTCGAACTCCTCCAGCTGCACCAGCAGCTTGGAGAGCTGTTGCTCGCTCTTCTCCGGTGTGGTGGCTATGCCCAGGGCGTTGATCACCGCCTGTGAGAAGAGGGTGAACTGGGCGCCGAACTCGGCCACCGCTTCACTGCTGCCGATCGACTTCAGACGGTTG
>JASFJY010000103.1:0-8523 GCA_050119415.1 Chromatiales bacterium
TGGTCGATCTGGGCGACTACCGTCAGGAGATCGAGCGCATTGTCGAAGAGGGGGTGGGCAAGCCCCTGAGCATCGGTCACATCCAGGCGGAGCTGCACGGTTTCCGCCTGGCGCTGAAATTCATCAATGTGGCCGTCTTCGACGAGGAGGGGGCCTCGCCGCTGGTGCAGGCCCGCGAGATACGCTTCGATATCGCGCTGCTCAACTCCCTGCTTAGCGGCAAACCACGTTTGGGGGGTGCTCTGGTGGTCGGCACCAAACTGCTGATCGAGCGTCATGCCGACGGTACGGTCTCGCTGCAGGGCTTGGTGGCTGAGGGAGGGAATGATTCAGGCGCGCTCACTGGAGTGTTGCTGGGTCAAAATCAGCTGCGCCTCTACGACAGCGAGATTCTGCTGATAGGGGCACATGACGGCACACCGCCGTTACAGCTGTCCGGTGTGGCGGTCGACCTGATCAACGACGACACCCACCATTCCCTCTCGGTCAAGGCCAAGATCGGGCCGCAAGGTGAGGAGACGCTGCGTTTCATCGCCGAGCTGGAAGAGGGGGAGGTGAAACCGCTGGCGATGGACGGGCGCTTCTACTTCAAATGCGACAACCTGCGCATGGGAGAGCGCCTGGCCGAGTGGCTGCCGGCGGGCTACAGCATTGATCGTGGCACCCTGGGGCTGGAGGTTTGGGGCGATATACAACAGGGGGCCCTGCAGCGCCTGCACGGCACCACCGAATTGGAACACCTGAAGGTCACAGGTCCCGCCACCGAGACGCCCTTCGACCTCGACCGGCTCGCCAGCGAACTCGACTGGCGGCGGGATGGCCCCGGCTGGCGGGTCGATCTCGATCACCTGGTACTGGAGCGTGGCGGTCAGCTCTGGCCGCCCGGCCGTTTGAGTCTCGCCTGGCGGGCGGATGAGCAGAAGGGGCGACTGTTGCGCTTGGGAGCGGACTACCTTTCGTTGAAGGAGCTTAACGACCTGCTGGCGATCATTCAGCTGCCGAATGCGGCCTTGGGGGACGCCCTGCGCGGGCTCTCGGCGGATGGCCACCTGACCAAGTTCGGTTTCGCCATGCTGCAGCCTCCGGAGGGGCCGATACGCTGGCGTGTGGGTGGTGTGGTGGCGCGCTATACCAGCAAAGCCTGGCGGAGTGTGCCGGGTCTTAAAGGTCTTCGCCTCAGTTTCGAAGGTAACCAGTCGGGAGGTTGGCTGCAGCTCGACTCCGCCGATTTTCAGGTCGAATTTCCTCGGCTTTTTCGTCAACCGCTCAAGGCCAAGCGTCTGGCCGGGGATTTCAAGTGGCGCTTCAACACCCACACCGGCCTCCATCTGGTAACTGATTACCTGGAGATGCACAACGATGACGTGGAGACGCTCTCGCGCATCAAGCTCGACATTCCCTTAAGCGGCACCGACCTCTTCGTCGATATGCAGTCCGATTTCTGGAACGGTGACGGATCGCGCAAGAGCGCTTACCTGCCGGTGGGGATCATGCCCGATAAACTGGTCCAATGGCTCGACCGATCTGTAGTGAGTGGCAACGTCAATGCGGGCTCCTTTCTGCTTTACGGTCCACTGAGTGAGTTTCCCTTTCGCCGCCAGCAGGGTCGCTTCGAGGTCTGGTTCGGGGTCGAGGATCTGGTGCTTGACTACATGCCCGGTTGGCCGCGCATCGAACAGGGCGTGGCCGAGGCCTTCTTCGTCAACAACAGTCTGCAGGTCACGCTAAGCGACGGTTTGCTGTTGGGCAACAGGTTGCAGCGGGTTGAGGCCCGAATCCGCGAACTCAAAGGGGCGACGCCGGTAGAGGTCCAGGGCGAACTCAGAGGGCCACTCAAGGAGATGTTCGGCCTCTTGACCGAGACGCCGCTGCAACAGCGGTTCGCCCTCTTTGTCGACGCCGTCGAGGTGGCCGGGGAAGCAAAGGCGGAGATCAGTCTGGCGATCCCTCTGAAAAAGCGCGACCGGTTGAAAGTGGAAGGCAAGCTGGCTCTGCAGGAGGCGGAGATGCTGATCAAGCCGGCCGACTTGAGGGTAAAAGCTATCAAGGGGGAGTTGAGATTCGATGAGAGGCAGGTCAGTGCCGATGACTTGCAGGCGCAGCTGTTGGGCCACCCGGTAACGCTCGACATCACTCCCAAACTGACTAAAAAGGGACGCTGGACCCGAATCAGCACCCAACTCGGCATCACCCCGCGGGAGATCACTAAGAAGTTCCCCGACTGGTGGTTGCCGCCGATGCAGGGCAAAATCCATGGCCGGGTGAACCTGGAGATCGCCCACCAGCCGAGCCGGGTGCCGGTGAGCCTGCGGGTGGTCTCCAACCTGCGGGGTCTGGAGGTGAAGCTGCCGGAACCCTTGCACAAGCGTGCCGATACCGGCAAATCCATGGAACTCTCGGTGGATTTTCGTGGCGACCACAAGACAGACCTGAACCTGCGTTACGGCAAGGAGACCCGTATGCTGATCCAGGTGCCCTCTCGTGTCGAGGATGCTTTAATGGTGGCGGTGGGTTTTTTGCATAAACCTGAGCTACCCCGATCGGCTGCCGGTTACCGTATTGTCGGCACTCTGGACCGGCTCAACGGAGATCGATGGATCGAGTGGCTTGGCGACAATGGGGGCGGCAAAGGTGCTCCCACGCCAATTGAGATAGATCTGCAGGTAGAGCGGTTGAGGATCGCCGGCATTGAGGCCCCGAAGAGCCACATCACCGTGCGTAACTACGCCGACGGCTATCGGGTGGAGCTGGAGTCGGAGACGGTCCAAGGCATGATCCAGGCACCGGGCGATCTGCAACGGTTGCCCCTGTTGGGCCGCTTGGACTATATCAAACTGAATCCGGACGAACTGGCCGGGGCGATCAGCGGCACAGCTGAGGACGCCGAGGCGCCCGTCGATTTCGATCCCCGCGAATTGCCGGCATTGAATATGACGGTGGATGCCTTCTACCTCAACGGCCTGAATCTGGGCAAGTTGCGCCTGGCGTGGCAGAAGGAGAGAGACGGCATCACCATTACCCAGGTCAACCTGGCCGGTGAGAAACTCGATCTCAGTGGTCAAGGGTATTGGCGTCTGACCGACAAAGGTCATCTCACCTCGCTCAATCTGCAAAGCCATATCGCCAGTCTGGGCGATCTGCAACAGGAGCTGGGAATGTCGAGTGGCATCAAGGACGCCCCCACCGACATCAAGGCGGAATTCTACTGGTCCAGCTCGCCCCTCGAGGTGGACGCCAAAAAACTCTATGGCAGTATCTGGCTCAAGGTGGGTAAAGGACAGGTAAAAGATGTGGAACCGGGGGTCGGGCGCCTGATCGGCCTGTTCAGTCTCAACGCCTTGGGCAAACGCCTGGCCCTCGACTTCAGGGACTTCTTCTCCGAGGGGTTTTCTTTCGATGCCATCGAGGGCAATTTCACTATTAGCGACGGGGTGGCGACGACCCAGGATCTGACCATGCAAAGCGCTTCCGCCCTGATCGGCTTCAGCGGCGAGACCGGACTGGTCAACCGTACTTACAACCAGAAGGTGGTGGTCATCCCCCAGTTAAGCGCCACCCTGCCGCTGGTGGGGGCGCTGACCGTCAATCCCACCGTCGGTGTTGCGCTGGCATTGACCCAGAAGTTGTTGGGCAAGGAGTTCGATAAGATCGCGATGCGGACCTATCTGGTCACTGGCAGCTGGGACGCGCCTGAGTTCAAATATATCAACAAGAAGCCGTTAACCGATAAAGCGCAAACGAGAGATTGGGGGGTGGATCTGCCCGGTCGTCCCTGAAGCGCGCCCGCTTAGATTCTGTCAGCGCCTGCCAGTCTCTGGCGGGACTCGCCATGATGATGCTATCCTTATGATTAACTTGTTTTTTTACCTGCCGTAGCAGGCGGAGATATGGAAACGACCCGAGATGAGTTCCAAGAATACTAAAGTCGCGGCCATTCAGATGGCCACAAGTCCCAATGTCAGCGCCAACCTCCTGGAAGCGGAGCGTCTGATCAGCGAAGCCGTGGAAGGCGGCGCAGGTCTGGTGGTGTTACCGGAAAATTTCGCCTTCATGGGCGAGCATGACAGGGAGATGGTGACCTTGAGCGAGGAACCCTATGATGGACCGCTGCAGAACTTCCTCAGTCAAATGGCCAAACGCTATGCCATCTGGCTGGTCGGTGGTACCATTCCGCTGCGTGCTTCCCGGGGCGGCAAGGTGCGGGCGGCTTGCCTGGTCTTCGACGACCAGGGCAACCAGGTGGCACGCTACGACAAGATCCACCTGTTCGACGTGCATCTGGTGGAGACCGATGAGCGCTATGTGGAATCGAGTACTATCGAACCCGGTAGCGAGCCGGTGGTGGTGGATACTCCCTTCGGCAGGCTCGGCGTAACGATCTGTTACGATCTGCGCTTTCCCGAACTCTACCGTAGATTGCTCGAGAAGGGGGCAGAGATCTTTGTCGCCCCCTCCGCCTTCACCGCCATTACCGGGAAGGCCCATTGGGAGATCCTGGTGCGTGCTCGTGCCATCGAGAACCTGGCCTTTGTAGTGGCGGCGGCCCAGGGTGGCTATCATGTCAACGGCCGCGAGACCCATGGCCATAGCATGATCGTCGATCCCTGGGGCACGGTGTTGGCCCAGGTGCCGCGCGGTACCAGCCATGTTAGTGTAGTCCTCGACCGGGAGTACCAGAAGACCATCCGCCGGACCTTCCCAACCATCGATCATCGGCGGTTGTAGGCGGAATTTCTGGCGCTATCCTCGTACCCTGAATTTTTTACTTTCAGCTGTCTGCGGCTGGAGAAACTATGTCTGATCTGATTCAAATCGCAAGCGAGATCATCCTGGCCCCGGCGGGGCTGGGCGAGAACGACCTCGACCGTATGCTGGGTGCGCTCACCGGCAGCGCGGTGGATGCCGCCGATCTCTACTTCCAATCCAGTCGCCTCGAGTCCTGGGTGTTGGAGGACGGCATTATCAAGGAGGGCTCCCACAACATCGAGCAAGGGGCCGGTATCCGTGTGATCAGCGGCGACAAGACCGGCTTCGCCTACTCCGACGAGCTGCAGTTGCCGACCCTGCTGGAGGCGGCCCGGGCGGCCCGCGCCATCGTGCGTGGTGGTGCCGACCGCTCGGTAGAGATTACCGGTCATAGCGGGGGAGAGCGGCTCTATGCCCCGGTCAATCCCCTGCCCAGCCTGAGCGAGTCCGACAAGGTCGAGCTGCTGCGCCGGGTCGATGCGGAGGCGCGCAAGCAGGATCCCCGGGTCAAACAGGTGATCGTCAGTCTGGTAGGGGCGCAGGATGTGGTTCTGGTGGCCGCTATCGACGGCACCCTGAACGCCGATGTGCGCCCGCTGGTACGCCTGAATGTTCATGTCATCGCCGAGCAGAACGGCCGTCGTGAGCAGGGCAGCAGCGGCGGCGGTGCCCGGGACGTTTTCGACTTCTTCCTCAAGGAGGAGCGCGCCTTGGGCTATGCCCGCGAAGCGGTGCGCCAGGCGCTGGTCAACCTGGAGGCGGTGGAGGCCCCCGCCGGTACCATGCCAGTGGTGCTGGGGCCCGGCTGGCCGGGTGTGCTGCTGCATGAGGCTGTCGGCCACGGTCTCGAGGGGGATTTCAACCGTAAGGGTACCTCCGCCTTCAGCGGCCGCATCGGTGAGCAGGTCGCCTCGTCGGTCTGCACGGTGGTGGACGACGGCACCTTGCCGGGACGCCGCGGCTCCCTCAACGTGGATGACGAAGGCACCCCCTCCCAGCACACGGTGCTGATCGAGAAGGGCATCCTCAAGGGGTATATGCAGGACAAACACAACGCCCGACTGATGAAGCTGGACTCCACCGGCAACGGCCGTCGTGAGTCTTATGCCCACCTGCCGATGCCGCGCATGACCAACACCTATATGTTGGCCGGGGAGTCCGATCCCGAAGAGATCATCGCCTCGGTGGAGAAGGGAGTCTATGCGGTCAATTTCGGCGGTGGTCAGGTCGACATCACCTCAGGCCAGTTCGTCTTCTCTGCCAGCGAGGCCTATCTGATTGAACATGGTAAAGTCACACACCCGCTCAAGGGAGCAACCCTGATCGGCAACGGGCCGGAGACCATGACCAAGGTGAGTATGGTTGGCAACGACCTGAAACTCGACGCGGGTATCGGCGTTTGCGGCAAGGAGGGGCAGAGCGTGCCGGTGGGGGTTGGCCAGCCAACCCTCAAAGTGGATGAATTGACAGTGGGGGGCACCGGACAATGATCGATATGCAGGAGCGGTTGGCGCAGCTGGAGCAACTGGTCGACGATCTGCTCAGCGAGGCCAGGCGGCAGGGAGCCAGCGCCGCTGAGGCGGGGGTGAGCAGCGACGCGGGGCTTTCGCTGACAGTGCGCATGGGCGCTACCGAGACCATCGAGCATACCCGCGACAACGGTCTTGGCGTAACGGTCTATTTTGGCCATCGCAAGGGTTCCGCCAGTACCTCCGACCTGAGTCCCGAGGCAGTGAAGGAGACAGTGAAGGCGGCCTGCAACTTTGCCAAGTATACCTCTGAAGATCCCTGTGCCGGACTGGCCGACGCCGAGCTGATGGCCACCGAACTGCCCGATCTGGATCTCTACCACCCCTGGGATCTGTCGGTGGACCAGGCGATCGAGCTGGCCATCCGCTGCGAGGCGGCGGCGCGTGACGAGGATCCTCGCATCGTCAATTCCGAAGGGGCTACCATCAACACCCACAGTGGGCTGAATGTCTACGGCAACAGCCACGGATTCATCGGTGGCTACCCCTCGTCGCGCCACAGTCTGAGCTGCGCGGTGGTCGGCAAGGATGAGGGCAGCATGCAGCGCGACTACTGGTATACCCTGTCACGCCTGTGTGGGGAGCTGGAGTCGCCGGAGGCTGTCGGGCGCATGGCCGCCCGGCGAACGGTCTCACGTCTTGGCGCACGGCGCATTCCCACTCAGCAGTCACCGGTGCTGTTCCAGGCCGATGTGGCGGTTGGCCTGCTGCGCAGCTTCGTCGGCGCCATCCGTGGCTCCGTCCTCTATCGCAAGGCGAGCTTCCTGCTCGATCATCTCGGGCAACAGATCTTTCCCGGTTTCATACAGATCCACGAGGAGCCCCGACTACCCCGTGGATTGGCTAGCGCCGCCTATGATAACGAAGGGGTGTCCACCACCCAGCGTGCCTTTATCGATAGTGGGGTGCTGCAGAGCTATGTGCTCGACAGTTACGCCGCGCGCAAGCTCGGCATGCAGACCACCGGCAACGCCGGCGGAGTGCGCAACCTGCGCATCAACAGTGGCAGCCAGGATCGGGCCGGCCTCTTGAAAAAGATGGGGCGTGGGTTGCTGGTCACCGAACTGATGGGGCAGGGGGTCAATATGGTCACCGGCGACTATTCACGCGGTGCCGCCGGCTACTGGGTGGAGAACGGGGAGATTCTGTACCCGGTAGAAGAGGTCACCATCGCCGGCAATATGAAGCGGATGTTCATGGGGCTGCTGGAGGTGGGCAGCGATATCGAGACCCGCAGCAGTGTGCAGACCGGTTCCTGGCTGATCGATCGCATGACCATAGCCGGTGATTGATTTCGGTGCCGGTTTCGTTAACCCGAATGTTTCACCCGGGAAGGGCGAAACCGGCACGAAGGCGCGTTCTGCGTAGGTCGGATTAACGCAGTGTAAGCCGACAAATAGGCATCGCATCTTGCCCTATCCAAACAATAGGGCCGGGTAAACTGTAATCCAATCCGACAAGCCGGTCGACAGGTCGAAATACCTCGGGTTACGCTGCGCTAACCCGACCTACATTTGCTATTAAGCGCGCTTTTCGCCTCGATCCAGAATCATTAACCATCAAACAGTCGCGTTCATTTGCGTTTGTTGGCGGACTGGTTTTCGCGCGTCGCCATCTCCGTCGCCACCTTCACGGCGTACTGCAGGCTGCCCAGGTCGGCCTGGCCGGTGCCGGCCAGGGGCAGGGCGGTGCCATGGTCCACTGAGGTGCGGATGATCGGCAGGCCGAGGGTGATGTTGACCGCCTGGCCGAAACCCATGTGCTTGAGTACGGGCAGGCCCTGATCGTGGTACATGGCCAGCACCGCATCGGCCTGTTGCAACATCACCGGCGTAAAGAGTGTATCCGCCGGCATGGGACCGATCAGCTGCATGCCGGCAGCGTTCAGGTCCGCCAGTACCGGTTCTATGATCTCGACCTCCTCGCGCCCCAGGTGTCCCTGTTCGCCGGCATGGGGGTTGAGTCCGCAGACCAGGATGCGCGGCTGTTTCAGGCCGAAGCGCTGCTGCAGATCCTGATGCAGGATGGTCGCCACCTGTCGCAGGCGTTCGGCGGTGATGGCTCGGCTGACCTCCGATAGGGGCAGATGGGTGGTGACCAGAGCCACGCGCAGGCCGGGTGTGGCCAGCAACATCACCGGATGGGTTCGACAGATTTCGGCGAGAAATTCGGTATGGCCGGTGAAGGGCAGACCGGCATCGTTGATTACGCCTTTGTGAATTGGGCCGGTGACCAGGCCGGCAAAGTC
>JASFJY010000104.1:0-8475 GCA_050119415.1 Chromatiales bacterium
TCAGTCACGATCAACCTCCGCTAAATTCACGCCATTGTGTGCGAGGCGTACCGGTTGACCCGGTACGATGCGTTGAATTCCGCTAACCACAATTTGTTGAGCCGGATTCAAGGCTCCCTTGACGTAGACACGCTCGCCGCTCTGGTAGACAACATCGACAGTACGTCGCACGATACGATGCGTGGCTGCCAGCTGGTTATCGGGTTTTGCGAGCGGTTCGGCGACATAGATGCTCCAAAGACCGCGGTCGCCTTCCGCCATCGCGCTCAGCGGCAGCCAACTCCCACGCTGCCTGATCGGGCTGTCCAGCTTTAGCGTGACGATGTCGCCGGCCAGCATTCCCTGGGGAGGATCGAGCGGATCGAACAGGGCATCGACGGTGCGTGCGGTCGCCGCTCGCAGCGGCAGAAGCGCGCGCAGGCGCGCCGCAATGATCTGGCCATGCCAGTCGATTTTGTAGACGTTGCCCGCTATGAGTTGATCGAGTGTACGACCGGCAACCCCTATGCGGATCTCAGGTGTGGAGCGCTCCTGCAGGGTCAGGACAGGATATCCCGCCTCGACGACACGCCCTTCATCGGCTATGCGCGCGATGACCGTGGCGCTGAACGGAGCAACCAGGCGGCTTTTTCCAAGTTCGATTTCTATGGTTGTAATACGTTGATCGGCCAGTGACAGGGCCGCCTCGGCTGCGCGCTGGGCCTCGCGTGATTCGTCCAAGTGCTGACGAGAGACACCGCCCTTGTCGACAATGCCGCGCAAACGCTCAAATGTGACTTTGGCGAGCGAGAGGTTGGCTTCGGCCTCGGCGCGGGCGGCGAGCAGTTCATTGCGCTGGGCCGCCAGTCGCTCGGTATCGAGTTCGGCAAGCAGTTGACCGGCCTCGACAGTCGCGCCTTCATCGACCCAGACGCGTGCGAGACGTCCAGCCAACTCAAAGCCGAGCTCACTTTGGCGTCGCGCTTGCACTCTGCCCGTGAAGGTCCTTTGTAGGGTGAAGCTTTCCTGTGGCGTGATGAGGCGTGTCTCCACCGCCAACGCTGGCGGTGGGAGGGTGCTTGTCGGTGCCGGGTCGCTATTGGCGAGCACCAAGCCAGCTATTACCGCACCGAGCAGCCCGGCCAAGATCAGGGAGGTGAAGATGAGTGTATGCGTTTTTCTGTTGGACATCGGTTTGTGTCTCCGGGACGTTGGCGGTTTCCTCACCTATACTGGACTGTATGGTATGATAATATATCGACAAAACTGGACTGTCCAGTTCCGTTATTACGCAAGCTTTGAGAGGTAATTTTGATGCTAGAGGTGTCTGCCCCGCCCCGTCCCGGCCGGCCAAAGAGTGAGGCCAAGGCCAAAGCAGTCATGTACGCCGCCGCCAAGCTTTTTTTGGCACGGGGATTTCAAGGAACCTCCATGGACGCTGTCGCAAAGGGTGCCGGGGTATCGAAACAGACGGTCTACAGTCACTATGAGAACAAGGAGGAGCTGTTCAAGGCCGTCATCACCACCAAGGTAGCCAGTTACGGCTTCGATGAGGCCACGGTGGTTAAAGATGACGATCTGCGCAATGCGTTACTGACCGTCGTGCGCCGTTTTGTTGATCTGTTGTTCGATCCCGAAGTCATAGCCATGCACCGAGTGGTGATCGGTGAGGCGACCAGCCAGCCGAGGATCGCTTCCCTTTTCTTTGAAAGCGGTCCGATGCGTACCAAAGCCGCGGTGTGTGCATTTTTACAGCGCCAAGTCGCCAAAGGCCGGCTATGCATTCCCGCTGAGCAGGTACTCTACGCGGCCTCACAACTGCTTTTCACGGCGATCGGAGTCTATCAGATGCAGTTAATGCTGGGGCTGATTGAATCGGTTGACGAGACTGAACTCGGGCCGCATCTTGAGCGGGTTGTGGATGATTTTCTAACACTATACCGCGCTTGAGAGAGTCTCTATCTACTCGGCATCCTTGTTTGATCCGATTGGTACTGGGATGTGCCGTTTATGGACCTAAGGATGGATTCAATCGAAAATCCGCATCTGAACAGGGTATTGATAGCTAGATGATGAGCGGGCCTATACTATAGGTCATGGATCTCATATTGAGACTCTGAATGGAGGGTGCGTCCATGTCCAAACGTGGCAACAAGGTCCAGGTCGGTGCTCCCGACCCTGAACTGAAGACCTCGCCGATTCTCGACGATGAGGATAGGGAAGACTATTCGCTGGAGGCGGATGAGGGGGAGGGTTTCTGCTATTTCAACGACCAGCCCTTTGCCCTTGGCGACTATGTCTGCAGCGGCAGTGAGCTGTTGCGCTGCGAGGAACTCGGGGTGTGGGTGCGAGAGGGCAGCTGTTACGAGGAGGGTTGATGCATCGTCGCACGGATCTGCGATCGCTCTCCCACTAAGGCAGAGCGGTGCCACGGCATGAGCGGCATCAGCGGATGTAGGCCTCGGAGGCGTAACGTCGCATCATGCGCAGGCTGTTGAAGTAGTAGGCATTTTTGCTGATGGCGCCTTTCATGATCCGGATCCAGCCTTGACGGTCGTTGCGGTAGAGCGGTAGTACCACATCGCCCAGCTTGTGGTAGAGGGATTCCGCGTCCTCCTGGTCCAGATCCGGTGCCAGTGGCGTACCGATGGCCCAGCCGGTGATCCCCTCGATGCAGCCTTCCACCCACCAGCCGTCCAGGATGCTCAGGTTGGGGACGCCGTTAAGCGCCGCCTTCATGCCGCTGGTGCCGGAGGCCTCCATGGGGCGTTTTGGGGTGTTGAGCCAGAAATCGGCGCCGGATACCAACAGCAGCGCCAGCGACATGTCGTAATCCGGCAGGAAGGCCCAACCGCAATGGTCATGAGCGGAGTTGCACAGCGCCTGTATCTGCTGCAGCATCGTCTTGGCCGGTGCATCCTTGGGGTGGGCCTTGCCGGCCATCACCAGCTGAAAGGGGTGCTCCCGGGCGATGCGCAACAGGCGCTCAGGGGATTGGAAGAGCAGGTTGGGCCGCTTGTAGGCGGTGATGCGCCGGGCAAAGCCGATGATCGGTAGTTCCGGGTCGAAGGTTTTACCGGTTACCTGGCGTATATGCTCGATCAAGGCTTGTTTCGCCGCCTGATGCGCCTGCCAGATCGCTTCATCGGGAAGCTGGTCCGCGCGTACCAGGATCTCCGGCTCGTGCCGCCAGATCGGTAGATGTTGGTCGTAGAGCTGCTGAAAGCTGGGTGCGGCCCAGGTTGTAGGGTGGATGCCGTTGGTGATGGCATGCACCCGATAGCCGGGAAACATCTGCTTGGAGGTTTCGGCGTGGGATTTGGTCACGCCATTGACATAGCCGCTCAGGGAGAGGGCCAGCTGGGTCATGTTGAGATGCTCCTCGCCGGCGAGGGGGCGTACCACCGTCAGATCGATATAGTTACGCAGCAGACGCTCCACCAGATCGTAAGGGAACTTGTCGTGTCCCGCCTTCACCGGGGTGTGGGTGGTGAAGAGACAGCGGTCGCGCACCCGGGCGATATCGTAGGTGATGTCGGACGCGGGACGCCCACCCGGCTGGCGCGCCGACTGCCACAGCAATTCCAGGGACAGCAGCGCGGAGTGGCCCTCGTTCATGTGGTATGTGCCGATCTCGAAGCCGAGCGCCCTTAACATGCGTACGCCGCCTATACCGAGCACGATCTCCTGTTGCAACCGTAGGGCCTCGTCGCCGCCGTAGAGGTTGTCGGTGATGCGGCGATCCTCCACGCTATTCTCCTCCAGGTCGGTGTCGAGCAGCAGTACCGGCACCTGATAACCTGTCCCTCCCTCGATGGTGTAGAGCCATGCCTGTACCCAGACATCATGTCCCTCCATGGGTACGCAAATCCTGGCGCGCAGCGGGGGGCACCAGCGCTGAGGTTCCCAGGGGTCGGGGGCCTCCTGCTGCCAGCCCGCCGCATCGATCTGCTGGCGAAAGTAGCCCTTGCGGCTGACCAGTGTCACCCCCACCAGAGGCAGTTCGAGATCGGCCGCCGAGCGCAGGGTGTCGCCCGCCAGCACGCCCAGGCCGCCGCTGTAGGTGGGTATGTCGCTGTGCAGGCCGATCTCCATGGAGAAGTAGGCGATCGACCGACGAGAGAGGAAGGGAGTGAAGTGTGCTCGTTTCATGGTCAGTCTGCCGATTTTGGACGGTGCGATACCGGCTCTTTGTATTGTTGTTAACCCGACGACCGAATAGGTTAGGTTCAGGGCTTCAAGAATGGCCTTGATTAAGGCGTGGCTCGCCGGATTATAATCATCAGCATAGACCAGTCGTCATGAGTCTGCCCGTGGCAAACGCAACGTTATCGGGTATGGTGTTGATAACGGTCGGTCTGCTTCGAAATGGCTGCGGCCCTGTCCAACAACCTCAAGTGCCTATAAGCAGCGGCTGATCAAGATCCTGCAACAGTATCAGAGCAGACAGTGCCGCACTATAGCTCGTGGCCGGATTGTCGGGGCTTGGCCGGTTGATAATTTTAATAGAGGTCTCGCCAAATTCGCCGCTGAACAGCACCTCATGGCGATTGTGGGTGGCCGCGGGGTCGGCCCAAAGCTCAACTTCCGCCTCGCATCCCGCTGCCAGGCTTAACGACACAGCGACGTTGATATTGCGTGGATAGCGCTTGATACATTCCGATGCGGGACCATGAAACAGCAGGGTTCGCCTTTCCACCGCCATGTCCAGGCTGGAGGGATGCTTGGTGGTGCGCAACAATAGCCGGTCGACACCGCTTATACGGCCGATCTTGACATTATCCAACCCGAACAGGGCGCCGCTGGGAATGCGGATGACCTTACCCCGCGCTCGGGCGAACTCTTCGAGATGCTCTTTAAAGGGACGATCCGCCAAAGCGCCGACGCTCATTATGACCAGATCTTTGCCGTGTTCTAACGCTGTTTCCGCATAATCCCGGACAGCGCCGATGGAGGCGGCCTCCAGCAGAATCTCGAAAGGCGTGTTGATAAAGTCGGTGAAATTGGCGTGAGCTGTTGCCTTTGGAAAGAAGGCGGTCAATGAATTTAGCTTTTCCGGATTGCGGTCAAAAAGTGCAACAATCTCCATGTTGGATTGATGCCGTGCGATGATGCTTGCAATATTGCCGCAACCGAGTAGACCGATTTTCCTCATGTGATTTTCTCTGGCGAACTGGCTGTGTGAAATGCCGCGTAATCAGGTGAATTGACCCGACCAACGGATTTTTTCTAACAAGAAATAATATAAAAAACAGCCCCTTGTGTTTTGGCCCGAGCCTTGCTTGCAACGTCTCCCTTAAAGCTATTGGCTTAGCAATAATGGGGTTTATTAATGCATAACAAGCTATTTATAAGGGAAAACGGCTTACCCTTTTACGGGATTCTGGCAATTGTGCTCTACACCGCGGGACCCTGGGCTCAGGCAGAGCAGCAGGATGAGGGCAATGTGATCCATGTGGAATCGACCACCATCGATGACAAATTCGAAAACAAACGGGACGAGGCCTCCAGCGTCGCGGTGATCAGCGGCGAGAAGGTCGACAAGGCCCACACCGAGAATATCCAGCAGCTGCTGCAGAGCGTGCCGGGTGTGACCACCGAACTGCAGGCGGGAGACTCCCTGAAGATTCACATCCGTGGTATCGAGAATCAGGTCTATATGGGTGAGAAGCCCGGAGTCGCCGTGGTTATCGACGGCGTGCCGGTGTTCGAGCGTACCGGGCGGGTCAACATCGACATGGACAATATCGAGTCGATCAAGGTGATCAAGGGCGGCGCCTCCTATCTGTTCGGCGACGACGCCCTGGCCGGGGCGGTGATCATCACCACCAAACGCGGGGCCCAGTATGAGGGCTACACCTTGGGTGCGGAGGCGGGCAGCTTCGGCTACACCAAGGGGCTGGCCCGTGCCGGTTTCTCCAACGAGAGCGCCAACGGTCATGTGCAGGTCTCGCGTCGGGCTACCGACGGCTACTACGACGATTCGGGTTCCAGCGCCGAGTATCTCAACGGCAAGCTGATGTACTACCTGGACGACACCAGCGATCTCTCCTTCGGTTTCGAACGCTCCGACCGCCACAAGAACAGCCATGGCGCGGTGAAGGGGGAGGTCGCCGCGCAGGAGGATCCGCGCAGCACCGACATCTACAGCTACAACGACTACGCCAACCACTACGATGTGGATCTGGGGAAATACTTCCTCACCTACTCCAAGGACTTCAACGAACACGACAACCTGATGGTCAATCTCTACCACTATGGGGACGAGACCGAGTTTTTTTCCAAGCCCAACAGCGACGACCCCAGGTTGTATGAAAACCTCAATCTCTACGACCAGGTGCAGCGGGGTCTGAAGTCGGAATACCGCTCCAGCGGCGAAACCCTGGCCTGGATGGCGGCGGTGGATCTGCGCGACAACCGCTACGAGAACAATGTGGAGGCGGCGATCGATATTGACGATTGGAGTGGAACGACCGAGGCGGGCACGGCCCTGTCGGATGACGCCACCGACGAGACGGTGCAGGCCGTCTATGGCGAGGTGAAATACCGTTTGGCGCAACCCCTGGTGATGACCGTCAACGGCCGCTACGACCATATCGAGTACGACTACAGCTCGAACCTGAGCGCGTTGGATCTGAAAAGGGACTTCAATGTGACTTCCTGGCGTCTGGGCATGAACTACGAACTGGCGGACAACAGGGATCTCTATGCCAACATTTCCACCGGTTTCCGCGCCCCCTCCGTCAAGCAGCTTTTCATCGGCGATATCGATCCTAGCGAAGATACCGATAGTAATCCCGATCTGGAGCCCGAGCACGCCATCAACAAGGAGATCGGCTTTCGCACCCAGACCGAGCTGTTCGGCAAGCCGGCCGAATTGGATCTGGCAGTTTTCCAGATCGATCGCCGGGACTACATCATGAAAACCTCCGGTCAATACGCCATGAACGACGTGACTAATGATTACTTTGACAACATCGGCGGCATACGCAACCGGGGGCTGGAGCTGACGCTGAGTGGAGATCCATCGGATGATATCTTCTGGAACCTGGCCTACACCTTCATCGATGCCCGCTATACAGACTACGATAATTTCAATCTGCTGTTGGGTAACCGTTACGGCCGTACCGGTCAGGTGGACTGTTCAGTGCTCGATCCCGACAACTCCTACTGCATCGAGCACTACGACAATAACGGCAACCGGGTGCCGAGGGTGCCGAGACACCACCTCAACCTCTCTATGAGCATGCGGGTGGCAAGCCACTGGACCTTTACCGGTGAACTCGACGCCATATCCTCCTACTTCGCCGACGAGATCAACCGGGTCGAGATCGACGGCCACGAGACCTTCAATCTGCTGATCAACTATGATCACAAGCTGGGGAAATCGGACTGGTCCTGGTTTCTGCGCATCGACAACCTGTTCGACCAGGACTACTACAACACCGCCCGCGGCGGCACCGGCGACGCCAAGACCGTCGACAGCGACGGCGATGGTATCTACGACAGCTACGACGGTGTCTACGACGCCAACGACATCTCCATCGTGGTCAATCCCGGTCGCGTCTATACCGCGGGATTGAGTGTCAGCTTCTGAGCTTGAATGTTTCATCCGGGAACGCGATCATCCTGATCCCGGATGAAGCTTCGGGTTAATCAGCAACTGCCCGGATAAAATATCCGGGATACGCCCAAGGCGCAGAAGCGTTTACCACCAGTGCTCCGCCTGCACGCCAAGGGTCCAGCCATCGGTTGAGTTACCGAACACCCCGGAGCTGCCGCCGGCAAGGCCTGCATCTCGGGCGGCATCGTTCCAATTGGCAAAGGTAGCGAACAGACGCAACGCTGGACGCGCCCAGAAAGTGCGGCCCGCGGAGAGCTGAATGGCGGGCGTCACCTTCCACAGGTCGCGGGTATCTCCGGCATCCGGGTCGAACTGGTCGTATCCGGCATCCAGCACCAGGTTCATGTAGTTGCTCAGGTAGTATTTGAAACGGCCGCCGATGGAGATCCAGGTGCCGTCGTCGTCGGTATCCTGAGTGTCTTCATAAACAAACGTGCCCATGGCCGACCAAGCGCTGACTGGTTCGACCTGGAGTTGTTCGACGATACGCCAGGTACGGCCATCCTCGTTGGTATCATCCGAGTCGGCCGAAAGCGTATGCCCGGCTCCTTTACCGTATTGAAGGGCGAGCTTGTTGAAGCCGCCCCACAGATCACTCTGAGTATGCTCCGCGGTCAAGGTGAAGCCGCCTTCTCCCTCGAAATCATCCTGGCTTTCATCGGAAATACGCAAGTCACCGCCCAGGGTAAGTTGTCCGCCTGGATTGACATCGATGCCATAGAAGCGGATATCGTGACGGGTGACGGAACGATCATCCAGATCGTCAACACCCGCGGGAGCCAAGTCGTCATCCGTATTGCGTAAATAGGCATAGGCCAGTTTAGCGAAACCGAGATCGATATCTTCGACGCCGGCGCCCGCCCCGCTCATGT
>JASFJY010000105.1:0-8432 GCA_050119415.1 Chromatiales bacterium
GTTCCAGCGAACGGCTGTTGCGCGAGCTGCTGGCGCAATCGTCGTGGTGTTGGCCGAAGCGGCGCCTGTTCTTCTTCTCCGACCTGCATGCGGATGCGGACGCCTTCATCGCCTCGCTGGTCGCCTCCGGCGGGATTAAAAAGACCGGTGAAAAGGATGAGGATCTGAAACTGACCCCCGCAGGGCGCAAGGCCAACTTCGTTATCGGCGGCGATTGTTTCGACAAAGGGCCCAGCAATCTACGGCTGCTGAGGGTGATTCACCGTCTGATCAAACTGGGTGCGCGGGTGCGCATCCTCGCCGGCAACCACGACATTCGCATCAAGCTGGGTATCGCTTCGGTGGGTATGGCGCCCGATCCGCGCCTCGACCACTTTTTTATCCGTATGGGCAGCAAGGCGATTCCCATGCTGAAGGAGATCAGTGACGAGTATCTGCAGGGCAAGGGGGCCCTCAAAGGCATACCGTCGACCCGCGACTGCCGCCGCCGTCTCTATCCGCCGAAGCGCTGGTTCAAGGAGTTCCCGGAGCTGGCCAGCTGGATCATGCCCGACAAGCGGGCGGCCAAGGAGGTCAAACGCCTGCGCGAGAAGATCGAGCGTTTCGAGGCGGATTGCGAGACGGCCGGTCTGTCGCTGCGCCAGGCCTATGCGTCGGCCCTCAAGTGGCAGTCGCTGTTCCTCGATCCGCATGGGGAGTTCAGCTGGTTCTTCAAGCGTATGCGCCTCGCCTATCGGCGCGGCTCCTTCCTTTTCGTACATGCCGGTATAGACGATCGCACGGCCAGGCTGATTAACAGCAAGGGGGTCAAGCACCTCAACCAGCAATTCCTTGAGCACGTAAAGGATGAGTTCTTCGAGTTCTACTACGGTCCCTTGGCCAATGCCATCCGCACCAAGTATCGGGACGTGGACATGCCGCTGACCCGAAAAGGCGTGGATCTGATGCGTGATGCGGGCATACATGTCATCGTTCATGGCCATGCCAACCGCTATCACGGTCAACGCATCATGCTGCGCAAGGGCATGGTCAATTTCGAGTGCGACGCCACCATCGACCGCTACTCCCGGGAGAAGGAAGGGCTCGAGGGGGAGGGGGCCGCGGTGACCATTTTTCATCCCGACCGACTGGTTTTGGGGGTCAGTACCGACTACCCTCGCATCAAGGTCTTCGATCCGAACATTCTCGACAAGTGAGGTGGCATGAGACAGGGTAAGAAAAACTTCCGCCATGAATCCTTGCAGGACAGGGATTCCATCCAGGCGATCCTCAAAGCCATCACCCAGGGAATGGCGAAGGGCAGGTTGACGCTCAGCGACGAGGAGGGTGAGATGGTGCTTAATCCCGACGGCCTGCTGCAGCTGAAGGTGACCGCGGCTCAGGATACCGACCGTCACCGCCTCAACCTGCGGATAACCTGGCAGGCGGAGGAGGCTAAACTGAAACCAGGCAAGACACTCAAGGTGAAGAGCAAATAAAAGGGTTATGACCACAGCGGAGATGGAAGAGATCAAGAAGCTCTTGCTGCGTTGTGCCGAGCGGATGCGGGCGCAGGGGCTGCGATTGGCGGTGGCCGAATCGTGCACGGGCGGCTGGCTGGCCAAGGTGATGACCGACCTGCCGGGCAGCAGCGAGTGGTTTGATCGCGGCTACGTCACCTACAGCAACGCCGCCAAACAGTCGATGCTGGGGGTGCGCGAAGCGACTCTGATCGCCCACGGCGCGGTCAGCAAGCAGACGGTGGCGGAGATGACCCAGGGAGCCCTGCGTGAGAGCGGTACCGATCTGGCGCTGGCGGTCAGCGGCATCGCCGGTCCTCACGGCGCTACGCCTGAGAAGCCGTTGGGGACGGTCTGTTTCGCCTGGCAGCGCCGAGGCGAGGAGGCCCATGTCAGCCGCGAGCGCTTTGATGGCGATCGCGAGGCAGTACGTCGGCAGTCGGTGGCCTATCTGCTCGCCCGCCTCGAGGAGATGCTCAATGGCTGAGGGGCGTCACTTCCTCGCCCTCTGGCCCGATCAGGCGGTGCAGGAGCGGCTCGCGCGGGAGGCCGGTGAAGCCTTTACACGGGGCCGACTCCACCACCAGAGCGATCTGCACATGACCCTGGCCTTTCTTGGCGAGATATCCGATGGGCAGTTGCGCTGTGTCGAAGGGACGGCCGATGCGATCCGGGGCGAGCCCTTCACACTGCGGATCGACGGTATCGGTTACTGGTATCGACCGAGGATACTCTGGGCCGGTCCGAGGGAGACCCCCGAGTCCCTCAGCCAGCTGGTACTCGATCTGCAGAACGGCCTGAAAACCTGCGGCTTCGAACCGGAACGGCGGCGTTTCAAGCCCCATATCACGCTCTGCCGCAAGGCGGGGCGTACCCAGCCGAGGGCGTTTGAGCCCGCCATCGAATGGCCGGTCACTGAGTTCGTGCTGGCGGTCTCCGGTGGCGGGGCGCCTGGAGAGCCCAAGTACAGGGTATTGAAACGCTGGTCGTTGGGCGTTTCCCGTTCATAGTCGCATGCGGGTAGAGCGGGGTACAACATCAGGGATGAGATGGGGTCTTGTCTCGACAGAGTATCCCACTGTCAGCACGCTTCCGTGCGGTTAGGGTATGGTGCCCCCTCGATGTCCCGCGTACCCTCATTCCGGTTCGGCCTGTGGATCATTCGATCCCGTCTTCGATGCGGTGTGATCGATGATGTACTCGACAAAGGCGCGGTCGGCGCGCGAGAGATAGCCGCCCCGTTTCCAGGCCAGCGACAGGTCGAGAAAGACCGGCTCCTCGAAGGGGACCGCCACCAGACCGTCCGCCGGTTCGTTCTCCAGCACCATGCGCAGGATGGTGGTGATGCCGAAACCCTGACGCACGATCGCCTTGGTCAGCGGTATGAGGTTGGTCTCGAAAGCGATGCGGGGCGCCTTGTCCGCCTGTTCGTTGAAGCGGTCGACAAATTCGCGCAGGAAATAGCCCGGCTTGAAGACTACCAGCTCCTGAGCGAAAAACTCCTCCATGCTAATTGACGACTGAGCGGCAAAGGGATGGTCGGCGGGTACGCAGGCGACCATCTCCTCACGGGTCAGCAGCCGTGTTTCCAGGTCGGCCGGCGGGCTGTCGGCCACCACCACGCCGAGATCGAGTTCGCCGCCGTGGATCATCTGCTGCAGCCTGCGGGTGCCTTGTTCGTAGACGGAGAGACGCAATCCGGGATAGCGGTGTTTGAATCCCATGAGGATCGGCGGGAAGAAGTAGGAACCCAGCATGTTCGGGATGCCCAGCCGCACCTCGCCCTTGGTCAGGCCGCGTAGCTCGCGCATCTCCAGTTCGGCGACTTTGCACAGTTCCAGCATTTTGCCGGCATGGCCCAGCAACACCTCGCCTTCCACCGTGGGTGTGATGCGGCGCTCTCCCCGGTGCAATAGGGTGAGTTCCAGCTCTCGCTCCAGCTTGCGCACGGCAATGCTGAGGGCGGGTTGGGCGATATGCAGCTGCCGCGAGGCGGCGGAGAAGCCGCCCGCGTCGACGACCGCTTTGAAATAGCGCAGTTGTTTCAGGTCCATATATGCAGATCGAATAATAAATATATAAACAATATATTTCCACTATAGATATGGGAGCACTACTCTGGAGTCATTCGTAGGTCGGGTTAGCGCAGCGTAACCCGACAACTGATAGGAACAACAGGCCCGAATGTCGGGTCACGCTGCGCTAACCCGACCGACCCACTGCCCTGAATTTCCAGAAAGGAGTGTTCCGAAGCGCATGATCCGATCCCGCACCCCGGCCTTCTGGCGGGCCACCCTGGCGCTCTGCCTCGGCTCCGTGATGGTCTACAGCAATCTCTACATCCCCCAGCCGCTGCTGCCCATGCTCCGGGATGCCTTTGCCATCACCCCGCTGCAGGCCGGTATGACCCTGTCGGTGTCCACCCTGAGCCTGGCGTGCTGTCTGCTCGTCTTCGGCCCTCTGTCGGATGCCATCGGGCGTCGGCTGATCATCCTCTCGAGCCTGGTGCTGCTTGCCCTCTCCACCTTCGCCGCCGCCTTCGCTTCGGATTACACCCAGTTGCTGCTGTTGCGTGTCCTGCAGGGGTGCTTCATCGCCGGCCTGCCGGCTACGGCCATGGCCTACATGGGGGACGAGTTCGAGCCCAGGGCGCTGCTGCCGGCGCTGGGACTCTACATCGGTGCCAACTCCCTCGGCGGTATCTCCGGTCGGGTAATCAGCGGACTGGCCGCTCACCAATGGGGCTGGCAGTCGAGCTTCCTGTCGCTGGCCGCCTTCGATCTGGTCTGTCTGCTGCTGGTGGTCTGGTTGCTGCCCGCCCCGCGCCGCTTCGAGCCGCGGCCTCTGCATCCGCGTCGCATGCTGGGCGACCTGGCCGACCACTTGCGCAATCCGCTGATTTTTGCCGCCTGTGTCATTGGCGGGCTCAACTTCTTTATCTTCGTCAACCAGTACAGCTATGTCACCTTCGTGCTGGCCGAGGCCCCTTACAAGCTCTCGTCCGACTGGCTGGGTCTGCTCTTCCTGACTTACCTTACCGGTACTCTGGCAGCCGGCTTCTCCGGTCGCTTGATGGCCGGACGCTCCCAGCCGATGGCGATGGCCCTGGGCGTGGTGCTCCTGATGGCGGGTTCCCTGCTGACACTGATCCCCAATCTCGCCGGTATCGTGCTCGGTCTCTTTGTCAATGCGCTCGGTTTCTTCTTCACTCACACCCAGGCGGCGGGCTGGGTGACGCGTCATGCGCAGCGGGCCCGCGCCAGCGCCACCTCCCTTTTTCTGACCTTCTACTACGTGGGGGCGACCTTGGGCGGACTCTACCTCGATCTCTTCTGGCGCTGGGCCGGCTGGGTTGGTGTGGTGACCGGCTCGTTACTGACGCTATCGGTTACCTTGGGCACGGCGCTCTGGATGGTGGGCCGGGAGCGTCAAGATGCGGATCTGTCGGTGGAGTCTTTTACGCAAGAAGTTGTGGAAAAGGCGGTCTGAAACGGGAAATGCTTTTCGCACCATACCCACTGGACTTAGCTCTGAATTCACCTTAATTCCCGCACACATCCGCTTCATCCGCATCGACAATCTCCCTGCCGCTTTACACCAATGTAAAAAGAGTCGAAAAACCCTCTGCAGAGACTCATGACGTGAGCCGGAGGCTATGTGATAATTCGGCCTCGAAACCAATGCATGTAGAGTGCTTGACAGGAAATCGGGCGAACCCCCAACAGACAGCAGATTAATGAGGTAGATCGGATGGATGAAAACCGCGCTAAGGCGCTGAGCGCCGCCCTGGGACAGATCGAAAAACAGTTCGGCAAGGGCTCAGTGATGCGCATGGGCGATACCAGTGCCGTGCGCAACATAGAAGCGATTTCGACCGGCTCCCTGGGGCTGGATATCGCCCTGGGCATCGGCGGTCTGCCCAAGGGGCGCGTGGTGGAGATCTACGGACCGGAGTCCTCGGGCAAGACCACCCTGACCTTGCAGGTGGTGGCCGAGGCACAGAAGCTGGGTGGCACCGCCGCCTTCATCGACGCCGAGCACGCCCTCGATCCCCAATACGCCGAGAAGCTGGGCGTCAACGTGGACGAGTTGCTGGTTTCCCAGCCAGACACCGGCGAGCAGGCGCTGGAGATCACCGACATGTTGGTACGCTCCGGCGCGGTGGATGTGGTGGTCATCGACTCGGTGGCGGCCTTGACCCCCAAGGCGGAGATCGAGGGCGACATGGGCGACTCCCACGTGGGTCTGCAGGCGCGCCTGATGTCCCAGGCCCTGCGCAAGCTCACCGCCAACATCAAACGCACCAACTGCCTGGTGATCTTCATCAACCAGATCCGCATGAAGATCGGTGTCATGTTCGGCAATCCGGAGACCACCACCGGCGGCAACGCCCTCAAGTTTTACGCCTCGGTGCGACTCGATATCCGCCGCATCGGCGCCATCAAGAAGGGTGACGAGGTGCTCGGCAACGACACCCGGGTCAAAGTGGTGAAGAACAAGGTGGCGCCCCCTTTCAAGCAGGTGCAGTTCGAGATCCTCTATGGCGAGGGCATCTCCCACGAGGGCGAGATCATCGAACTGGGCGTGCAGCAGGGCATAGTCAATAAGTCGGGCGCCTGGTACAGCTACAATAGCGACCGCATCGGCCAGGGCAAGGAGAATGTGCGTACCTTCCTCAAGGAGAATCCCGATATCGCCAACGAGATCGAGAGCCGCATCCGCGCTGAACTGCTGCCGAGCAAGGAGGGCGAGGAGCTGGCCGAGGCGGAGAGCTGATCCTGGAAGCGGCCGGCGAGATCGAGGCCGAGGCGGTCAGATTCCTGGCTGCCAGGGAGCACTCCCGCCTGGAGCTGCGGCAGAAGCTGGTCAAGCGCCATGCCAATCCGGAGCTGTTGGAGCAGGTACTGGACCAGCTCCAGCAGGCCGGCCTGCAGAGCGACGAGCGCTTTACCGAATCCTTTATCGAGCACCGTATCAACAAGGGCCAAGGCCCGATCCGTATACGCAATGAGCTGAAGGCGCGGGGTATTGGCGATAGCCTGATCGAGCGCTATCTTGAGATCTACGACGGCGAGTGGCGGGAGCTGCTCGAACAGCTGCACGACGCCAAGTTCGGCAGCGAGCGCGTGCGGGATAACAAGGCGCTGGCCAGGCGCGCGCGCTTTCTTGAGTACCGGGGATTTCCCGGCGAGATGGTCCGGGCCTTCCTGCTCGATTGATCGCACCCTCCTGTAAGCATTCCCTGGCCCTTTTCGCGCAGTTTTTAGTGGGGCTTTGCCCCAGTAAAAACGGGCATTTTTCCCTTAATCCTGTTATCTTTACTTGTTTGTTATCCCGGTAATCCAGTGCTTAGAATTCTATGAAAACCAGCGCCGAAATCCGCCAAGCCTTCCTGGACTATTTTGCCGATCACGACCACGAAATAGTCCCCAGCAGCCCGCTCGTGCCGCGGAACGATCCGACCCTGCTCTTTACCAACGCCGGCATGGTGCAGTTCAAGGATGTTTTTTTGGGCCGCGAGAAGCGCGGCTGCAACCGCGCCACCAGTTCCCAACGCTGCGTGCGTGCCGGCGGCAAACACAACGACCTGGAGAACGTCGGCTACACTGCCCGTCACCACACCTTTTTCGAAATGCTGGGCAATTTCAGTTTCGGCGACTACTTCAAACGCGAGGCTATCCGTTACGCCTGGGAGTTCCTGACAAAGACCCTCGGACTGCCGTCGGAGAAGCTCTGGGTCACCGTCTACCAGGATGACGACGAGGCGGCCGATGTCTGGCTCAAGGAGATCGGTGTCGATCCGGCCCGATTCACCCGCATCGGCGACAAGCCTGGCGGCAAACCCTATGAGAGCGACAACTTCTGGTCCATGGGCGACACCGGCCCCTGCGGTCCCTGTTCGGAGATTTTCTACGACCATGGCGAGGGGGTCTGGGGCGGCCCCCCCGGCACTCCGGAGGAGGAGGGCGACCGCTATATCGAGATCTGGAACCTGGTTTTCATGCAGTACAACCGGGATGCCGAGGGCACCCTGAGCGCACTGCCCAAACCCTCGGTCGATACCGGCATGGGGTTGGAGCGGCTGGCCGCCGTGCTGCAGGGGGTTCACAGCAACTATGAGATCGACCTCTTCGTCCACCTGATCGAGGCGGCCGCCAGACTGACCGGTTGCGACAACCTGGAGGAGAAGTCCCTGCGGGTCATCGCCGACCACATCCGCTCCTGCGCCTTCCTCATCGTCGACGGCGTACTGCCCTCCAACGAGGGGCGCGGTTACGTGCTGCGGCGGATTATCCGTCGCGCCATCCGTCACGGTTATATGCTCGGGATGAAAGACCCCTTCTTTTACAAGTTGGTGGAGCAGCTCTGCAGTGAAATGGGCGAAGCCTATCCGGAACTGCCGGCCCAGCGTTCTCAGGTGGAGCGGGTGCTGCGCCTGGAGGAGGAGCGCTTCGCCGAAACCCTGGAGCAGGGCATGAAGATCCTGGAAGAGGCGATTGCCGGGCTGCAGGGCAGGGAGATAGCCGGCGAGACGGTGTTCAAACTCTACGACACCTACGGCTTTCCCCTGGATCTGACAGCGGATATCGCTCGCGAGCGGGAGTTGTCCATCGATCAGGCCGGTTTCGACAAGGCCATGGCCGAACAGCGCGAGCGGGCGCGCGCAGCCAGCCAGTTCGGTGTCGCCCAGGTTTCTGCGCTGGAACTGGAAGGAGAGACAAGGTTCACCGGCTACGAATTGCTGGAGGATCAGGCCGGCGTGGTTGCCCTGGTGCGCGACGGCCAACAGGTAGAGAGCCTTCAGGCTGGCGACAACGGCATGGTCTTTCTCGACCGCACCCCTTTCTACGCCGAGTCGGGCGGCCAGGTCGGCGACATGGGCGTGCTGATGGGCGACGGCCTGCTGTTCGAGGTGGAGGACACCCGCAAGCA
>JASFJY010000106.1:0-8406 GCA_050119415.1 Chromatiales bacterium
GCGCTGCATTGGCAGGGCTTCTAAGCAGATGCAGAGTCTCCATCAACCCGTTGAAGTGATCTAGAGACATGACAACGGCATCTTCGGCATCTCTACGGGAGATAATAGTATAATCAGAATCCTCAACCACTTGATCTAGAACGCTTTTCAGCCTATTCCTGGCGTCTGAAAAATTAATAACCCTCATTGAGTGCCCCTTGATTCGTACAATATACTGGACAAGTATAACTTGTCCAATTAATTGTGCAAGTTGTCACTCCAACCAATAAACAGATCCCCCTAAATTCTTTCCTGCTCCCGCAACACTTTCACCTGAAACAAGGCATTCCTTTCCTCTTCCTCCAACGCGTTCTCGATAAACCGGATGGTGTTCTTATAACGCGGAATGATGTTGTACCTCAAAGCATTCACCCGCTTCTGCGCCTTCCTCTGTTCGGCGATCAACCGGCTAAGGCTCATGGCGACTTCGCCCATTTTGGATAAAAGCAGCGCCGCCTCGGCGAAGTGTTGGCGGGTTTCGTCGAAGCTGGGGTCGGTGCCGAGCAGGCCGACCGGGTTGATGGGCAAGAGTTCGCCGCTGACGGAGGGGTATTCCACCCCAAGGTTACGGCGCGGCAGGATCTTGAGGTCGAGCACCGGTGTGATGCCCAGGGCGGCTTGGTGTAGGGCTCGGCTTGGCATGCGCAGCTGCAGCATGCTGAGCCAGTGGTAAGCTCGCTTGACTGCTTGGTGGGCCTTGTCGCGGCTCTCGCGGTATTCGCTGATGCGTTGGTAGACAAGTCTTGTCAGCAGCTCGCGCTTGCGTTCCAGCAGGCTGTGGCCCTCTTCAAGAAACTCCAGCTGCCGTTTGAGTTGCAGCAGGGTGTTCTTGGTCGGGGCAACTTTGAGTCGCTTGCCGTTCATGAATCGCGCTTCATGGGTTGCTCTGGTGATGGTACTTGGCCATCTCGGTCTCGCTGACACGGGTCAGGGCTTGGGGCGGGAAGGTGGATAACAGGTCCCAGGCCAGGTTAAGGGTCTCTTCGATGCTGCGGTCCTCGTCTTCGCCCTGCCGCACAAAACGCTCCTCGAAGGCGTCGGCGAACTCCAGGTAGCGGCGGTCGTGGGCGGAGAGTTCTTCGGCGCCGATGATGGAGGCCAGGTTGCGGGTCTCCAGGGCCTTGGCGTAGAGGGCGTAGAGCTGGTTGGCGACGTGGGGATGGTCCTCGCGGGTGAAGTCCTTGCCGATGCCGTCCTTCATCAGTCGCGAGAGCGAGGGCGAGATATGCACCGGCGGGTAGATATCCTGGTTGTGCAGTTCGCGGCTGAGTACGATCTGGCCCTCGGTGATGTAGCCGGTCAGATCGGGGATGGGGTGGGTGATGTCGTCGCTCGGCATGCTCAGCACCGGCACCAGGGTGATGGAGCCGTGGCGGTCCTTGATGCGGCCGGAGCGCTCGTAGATCTCCGCCAGGTCGGAGTAGAGGTAGCCGGGGTAGCCCTTGCGCGCCGGTACGTCGCCCTTGGCGGTGGCCACTTCGCGCAGGGCCTCGGCGTAGTGGGTCATATCGGTCATCACCACCAGCACATGGCGGTCGAGGTCGAAGGCGAGGTACTCGGCGGCGGTCAGCGCCATGCGTGGCAGGGTGAGGCGTTCCACCGGCGGGTCGTCGGCCATGTTGACGAACATCACCACGTTGCCGAGAACGCCGGAGGAGGCGAATTCATCCTGGAAAAAGCGGGCGTCGGCGTAGGAGACGCCCATGGCGGCGAAAACCACCGAGAAGCGGCTCTCCTCGTCGGGCAGCTTGGCCTGGCGCACGATCTGCGCGGCCAGGCGGTTGTGGGGCAGGCCGGAGGCGGAGAAGATCGGCAGCTTCTGGCCGCGCACCAGGGAGTTGAGGCCGTCGATGGTGGAGATGCCGGTCTGGATGAACTCTCGCGGGTAGGTGCGGGCCGCCGGATTGAAGGCGGCGGCGCTGATGCTACGGCGAAGGTTTGAGACGATAGGTGGGCGGAAGTCGCGGGGCTCGCCCAGGCCGTTGAAGATGCGGCCGAGGATCTCGGGGGAGAGGGCGATCTCCAGCGGCTCGTCGAGAAAGCGCACCCAGGTGTGCTCCATGTCCAGGTCGTCGGTGCCTTCGAAGACCTGGATCAGCACCTCCTCCTTGGCGCTGAGGATCACCTGGCCGTTGCGGATCGTCCCCTTCTGGTCGCGGATGCGCACCCGGTCGCCGAAGGCGATGTTGGGCACCCCGCCGACGGTCAGCAGGCCGCCGCGGGCGGCCGCCGCGGTGCGGTACTCTTTGGCGCTCATGCGGTCTGCTCCCCGCGTTGTGCGTATTCGGAATGGATGGCCTTGAAGTCCTGCAGCGCCTCGTCGCGGAAGGTCCGCAGCTGGTCGATTTGGGAGGAGTCATAGAGTTCCTTGCAGCGGCGCAGCTTGGCCAGCACCGGCATTTCGGAGAGCTCCTGCACCGGCACGCCCATTTCGATGAGGGCGGCGCCTTCATCGTATACGGAGAGGATCAGGTCGAGCAGCAGGAACTGCTTCTGCGGTGAGGAGAAGGTGTCGACCGGGTCGAGCGCGCTTTGCTGCAGCACCCCGTCCTTGATCAGTGCGGCGCCCTCCAGCACCCAGCGCTGGGCCGACGAGAGGGCCTCGGGGCCGACCAGGTTGACGATGCGCGAGAGCTCGGCGTCGCGGGCCAGCATGGCGAGGGCCTGGGCGCGGCGCTTCTCCCAGGCGCGGTCGATGTTGTCGTGCCACCACTGGGCGGCGGTGCCCACGTCGGCGGAGAAGCTGTCGACCCAGTCGATGGCTGGGTAGTGGCGGGCGTCGGCTAGTTCCTTGGAGAGCGCCCAGAAGGTCTGGATGATCTCCTTGGTGTGGCTGGTGACCGGCTCCGAGAAGTCGCCGCCCGGGGGCGAGACGGCGCCGATCAGGGTCACCGAGCCCTTGCCGCAGTCCATGGTCTCGACCCGGCCGGCGCGCTCGTAGAAGGCGGCCAGTCGGGAGGCGAGGTAGGCGGGGTAGCCCTCTTCCACCGGCATCTGGCCGAGACGGCCGGAGACCTCTCGCAGGGCCTCGGCCCAGCGGCTGGTGGAGTCGGCCAGCATGACCACGTCGTAGCCCTGGTCGCGGAAGTACTCGGCCAGGGTGATGCCCACATAGATCGACGCTTCGCGCGCCACCACCGGCATGTTGGAGGTGTTGGCGATGAGCAGGGTGCGTTCCATCAGCGGGCGGCCGCTGTAGGGGTCCTTCAGCTTGGGGAAGCTGTCGAGCACATCGACCAGCTCGTTGCCGCGCTCGCCGCAGCCCACGTAGATGACGATGTCGGCATTGGCCCAGCGGGCCACCTGGTGCTGCACCACTGTCTTGCCGGCGCCGAAGGGGCCGGGCACCGCGCACTTGCTGCCCTTGAGCAGGGGGAAGAAGGTGTCGAGGATGCGCTGTCCGGTGATCAAGGGCTCGACGCCGTGGTCGCGGTTCTGGTAGGGGCGGGGTTTGCGCACCGGCCAGCGGTGGTAGAGCTTCAGGTGGCGCACATGGCCGTGACGGTCGCGTACCTGGGCGATGGTCTCTTCCAGGTTGTAGTCGCCCTCGGGGGCCAGTTCGATCAGCTTCCCTTCCACGTCGGGCGGCACCAGGATGCGGTGCTCCACCGTTTCGCTCTCCTGTACCGTGCCTAACCGGGCGCCGCCGATGATCGGCATGTTGGGTTCCAGGTTGTTGCGCGGCACGAAGTGCCAGAGCTTCTCCCGGTTGAGAGGTGCGGGGCTGAGGCCGCGGGGGATCTGGTCGCCCGCCTTGAGGAACATCTCCTCCAAGGGGCGCTGCACGCCGTCGAAGATGCCGCCGATGAGGCCGGGCCCCAGTTCCACCGACAGGGGATGGCCCAGAGCCTCCGCCGGTTCGCCCGGGCGCACCATCTCGGTCGATTCATAGATCTGCACGATGGCGCTCTCTCCCTCCAGGGCGATGACCTCGCCGTAGAGGCCGAGGCGACCGATGCGCACCTGCTCGCCGTTGCGCACACCGGGCAGCCGGATGGTGACGATGGGGCCGTTGATCTCGAGGATGGTGCCTTTTCTGCTTGTTGTGTTCATGGCGTCATTTTTCCGAGGCTTGTGTTCTTTGGCGCTGTTTATTAATCCCAATGCCTTGGGGTCGGTTGTGTTGTCGGTTTTGATCCCCTCACCTTGTCCCTCTCCCGGGGGAGTTGAACAACCGTATGTTCATCGTCAACACACCGTTCCTTAGCCGACCGGCGGTAGCAGCCGTTCCACCAGCGCCTGGTGGATCTTGCGCTCCAGGCGTGCGAGGCGTCCTTCGAACGTGTGGTCGATCTGAATCCGTTTGTCAGGGGTGGTGATCAGGCAACCCGCGACGGTTTCGATGCTCGTGTCGAGCAGTTCGAACTCTTTGCCCGCGGCCAGGTCGGCGGTCAGTGATTCCCATTTGGGTTTCAAGCGGCGCAGGTCGTCGGCATTGACGGCGACGTCCAGTCTCACCTGCTCGATCTGTTTGGCCGCGTGGCTGAGCAGCTGCATCAACCATGCAAAATAGCGGCTCTCATCCTGCGCCAGGGCGCGCATGCGCCCGGGCAGGTGGTCGATCACCACCTGTACCAGGTTCCAGCGCATATGGTCCATTTTGCTGCGTAGCTTCAGTTCGTCCGCCTGCACCTTGCGCAGATAGGCCCGATCGGCCTGGGACTTGGCCTGCAGGGTCTCCTTCTCCTCTCTGAGATGGAGTCGTTCGCTGGCATCGCGCAGGATGTTCTTGCGTCCCGCCTGGGCGCGATGGGCGCACTCGTCGACCATCATTTGGGCCCGTTCGAGAATCGCTTTTTCCAGTGCTTCAACCTGGTTCACGCTTAGCCTCCGGTCAGTTTCTTCAGCTGGGCGTCCAACTCACTGTGGAAGTCGTCGGGATGGTGCAGCGAGGGCACCTCGGAGAGGATGATGCGCCCACCCTCCCGGCGGATCTGTTCCAGCAGTTTCGAATCGATGAGGGTGACCGACTGTTCGATGATCAGCAAGGTGCGCTGGCGCTGGCGCTGCAGTTCACTGAGCAGCTGATCGAGCTGCTGCCTGTCGGGATCGGTCAGGGTTTCGAAACCGATCAGGCGAAAACCGTCCGCCAGCGCATGGCCGCCGACAAAGATGTTCCTGACCTTAGGGGGGACGGTTTCGTTCATGGAGTTGCCGCCCGTTAGATCCTGTCAAGCAGCAGGATACTCATGACCAGGCCATAGATGGCGATACCCTCGGCCAGGCCCAGGTAGATCAGGGTACGGCCGAAGATCTCCGGTTTCTCCGCCAGCACCGCCAGCGATGCGGCGCCGATGGGACCGACAGCGATGCCCGCACCGATGGTGCTCAGGGCGGTGGGGATGCCGACGCCGATGATGCCCAGACCCAGGCCGATGGAGATTTCCCCCCCCGCCTCGGCCACGGCGGGCGCGGCCATGACCTCATTCACGCCCATAAAGATCAGAGCGGCCTGGGCGGCGACGAAGACCACCAGATTGGCGCCGATGGTCGGCTTGAACCAGGGTTTGGCGACCTTGGCCGGCTGCATCTCCATGACGATGCCGGTGGCGATGATGCCGACGATGCCCAGGGTCATTACTGCGATAAGCCAGTACATGATGCTCTCCTTTTTTTACGTTGAATTTTGAATAATGAATTTCAGCGCTCGTTACACTCGGGTTTTTATGGTTTAAAGCAAGTGTGCGTGTTGCGCACACACCCATCATTCAAAATTCATCATTCACGATTCAATATTATCTAAAGCGTCAGCGGTTTGAATGCCTTTCCATCGCCCGAATAGAAGCGTGAGAAGCCTTCGTAGAATTCTAGGCGCAATACCTGGATGGCGACGATCAGCCCCTCCAGCACCAGGATGAAAATATTACCCAGCACCACGGTGATCCAGTGGCCGGTATCGCCCATCATGTTGGCCAGGGTGAAGACGGCGATGGCCAGCGCTACGTGATTGAGGCTGAAGGCGGCGACACGCAGGAACGAAAGCGTATTGGAGACGAAGCCGGTAATGGTCTCGAAGGTCTCGATAAAGGCGACCAGGATGCGCTCGCCGATGGGGGCCTGCTGCTCGATTAGCTTGTGGGCGAAGATGCCGACCAAAGTGAGGATGGCGACGACAGCCCAGAAGGCGCTGACGCTGCCGCTTTTATAGAAACTGTAACCGCTGCCCAGCAGGCCCGCGTAGAGCAGCAGGGAGAGCAGACCGTTGTCGGCGAACAGCGCGCCGATGTGGTCTCCCATGGCCAGGTGGTTGATGATATTGAGCAGGGTCGCCAGGGTAATGAAGCCGATACCCCAGATTAGTGCCACTGTCAGCATGTAGAGGGGATCGGTCAGCGGTGCGATCCAGAGAGGGTGCAATACATGCTCATAGCCGAAAATGCTGCCATAGAGGAAGCCGAACAGGATCGACGAGAGGCCAGCGGCGATGCCGAAGGCGGTGAAGTTGCCCAGCTTGCGCCGCAGCAGCAGGGCAGTGATGAGTATCACCGCGCCGTGGCCCACATCGCCGAACATCATGCCGAACATGAGGATATAGGTGAGGGCGAAGAGGTGGGTCGGGTTGACCTCGCCGTAGCGCGGCACGCCGTACTGGGTTACCAGGGTGGAGAAGGGGCGAAGTAGTTTGCCGTGGCGCATCACCGAGGGGACCAGCGGGCGTTCCTCGGGCAGGGGATTACGTGACTCGATGACGAAGGGTTTGGCGAGCTTCTCGCGCAGGGTCCGATCGACCAGCTGGAGATCCTCCGCCGGTACCCAGCCCTGCAGGCGGGAGAGGTTGCCGCGATGACGGGCGGCCTCGCCGAGGGCCACATAGGGCGCTGCCAGATGGAGTACGCAGGCGGCCCTCTCCAGTTCTTCGCGTGAGGCCTCTCTCCAGGCAAGCACCTCTTGGTCGAGCTGATGCGATGCCCGTTCCACCGCTTCACGCCGCTGGCTCAGGCGCGACCCGGCCGCTTCGGGTTCGGCCTGTAGTTCCGGTGGGATCTCGAGGGGGCTGAATCCCGCCGTGTCGAGTACGGCATTGAGATTCGATTTTACTCTGCCCCCAGGGCCGAGGATGATCACATGGCTGTCGTCGTTGCTCTCCATGAAGGGGAAGACTAGATAGCCGTCGAGGCCCAGGGCGTCGCTCAGCTGGGCCACCTGGGAGCGGTGTACCGTGCCGATACGGCTCTCGAGAAAACCACGTTCCGCCTGCAGTTGGCCGAGATCGATATGCAGGTTGCGGAAGTTGGCCAGAGAGTTCTCAAGCTGGTCGATGGTGCGGCGCTCCTCCTGTAGCAGGCGGCGCGTCTCCTCGAAGCCCGAGCAGGTCTCCCAGACACTGCCCAACCAATGGTTGGCCGATTCGAGCTTCTCCTCCGAGATGGGGGCGGCATCGAGGGAACAGGCGCTCGGATCGTAATCGACCTGGCAGGCGATCTTTTCCAGGCGCGTCCTGGCTTGGGTGTAGAGGCTTCTGAAGCGGTGACCCGGCACTTCAGGGAGTTCGTCCAGCGCGTAGGGGCGCGGATCCGGGCTGAAGTTCTCCAGCTGCGCCAGTAGCAGCGAGGCTCCCGGCAGGTCGGCGGTGAGCACCTGGAGACTGATGTGTTTCATCGGCAGTGGGCTAAACATGACGCCTTATCTCGCTATGGCCTCGTGTCTCTGCGCTGCATTTCATACCGCCATCTCCAGGGTGGCCGCCAGTGGATTATCGGGCACCGCTGCGTCAAGCAGTTGTGGATCCATCTGCAACAGCTTACCTTGAATGATGGCGTAGAGCCGCATCTGGTCCATATCCCGGGTGATCAGATAGCTGAGGGCGGAGATCACCGCATCCGGGCTGTGGCGTATCAGTTTGCGCAGCTCCAGCGAGACGAAGAAGTCGAGCCGCTGCCTGACCTGGGTGATGTTCTCCACGTTTAGCAAGTGCAGCCGGAAGGGGTCGGGCAGATGGTCGATAATCGCCTGCAGGCTATCCAGATTGGCCAGCTCCATCAGGTGGGGGCGCCGGATACGCCCCCCGGTGGGGATCAGCAGGTAGTAGGCCTCGCTGGAGGCGAAGCGGTAGACCAGGCGGTAGCGCATCAGCCAGAGAATGTTCTGACGGTCGATCATGAGACCGATCAGCCGTTTAGCGCCCTGTTTGTCGCTGCTGTTGACCATGTTGAGGTGGCGCATCATGCCGGTGTAGTAAAGCCGGTCGATGGCGGCATCGAGGGAGAAACCCTCCTTCTTCTCTTCGAAGACATGTCGCGCTTGCCTGGCGATGATGGCGTAGGGGCTCTGCTCGAGCTGGCGCAGCATCTCCTCCACGTTCTCCGCTTGCAACAGGGATTCGTGGGGCAGGCGGATGTTCTCCGGCAGATTGTGCAGGTTGTCGCG
>JASFJY010000107.1:0-8403 GCA_050119415.1 Chromatiales bacterium
GCATCATACAGATCACTACTTGAAATCTGATCAGCTACGTCAGTTAGGTCGCCGTTCAATATCTCATCAACCACTGCGTAAAGGTCATAACTTAAGACCTGATCAACCGCATCGATTAGGTCATCACTTACAACATTGTCAGCCATATCGTCTAGCTCGCCTGAGTTGATCAGATTATCTATATCGACTCCAACATCAACTGCCACATCATTGACTGTGCTGATCAGATTATCTGCATCGACCTCAACATCAACTGCCACGTCAATTAGATCACTAATATTGATCAAATTGATGGTAAGCTCGCCCGAGCTTGTAGACGCCATTGAGTCAAAGGGTTTTTCGTTTGAAAAATTCCAAGTAGATAAAGCTTTCCTTATATAACTACCTGAAGTGGTTGAATCTGAAGTTGTCCGGTATTCTGCGAGGCTTGCGCTTGACTTCATGATTGAAGTGCCATCATCGCTATTGGTGCCAAGGGTACTCCACATTGATAGCATCACTGGGATACCGTTGTCCAGTGCCGTCAATGCCTTATCTCGGAGGCTGTTCCAATTGGCATCGGGATAAAAATGGAGTGCGTATGCGATATTGTCGCCCATGATTGGATTTTGAGAAGCAACATCAACGTCTTGTGACCAGTTGGATGTGCCGACAACGATTAAATTATCTACATCAATTGAGCGGATGGCCGATATTACATCCTCGGCATATGGCTTGATCACCTTGTCCCAGCTGACTTGTGATGGCTCGTTGTAAATTTCATATATTACATTATCATATGAGCCATATGTCAGTGCCATTTGCTCAAAGAAAGCGATTGCCTCGGCTTTGTAGTCTTCAGCATGACAAGTTTGAAAATCTATAATCGCATACATATCATTGGCGATAGCCGTTTCTACAGCTGTCTCAATTCGTTCTACATTTCCTTCGGGATCATTAAGATATGAGCCATCTCCATCAACACAGGGTGCAATTCTGGCAATAGTGCTATTACTGCTGTCATTTAGCCATTTTACAGCACTGGCATTGTGCGCTCTCTCCTGGTTCCAGCTCGCATCACTCAAAAATAAACCATTAACAGAAAAACTATTAGCTTTGCCGTTACTTAGAATTTGATTGCCGCTAACAGTCAGGGCGGGGATGTCAGCGTTTGCTCCTCCAGCAGCAATAGCTGAAAACACAAGTAGCGTAAGGGTTCCCTTAAAATAAAGCTTGGTATTCATAGATAAATTCCATTTTATAGGTTGAGGCGTTAGATGGTCGCCACGTAGGGCTATCAGGTCTAATGACCTTTTAAAATTACCCCGCTTTTACTCGTCTCATGCAATCGCTGGACTGTGATAGTGTTAACAGCGTCAATATTTAATTGGACAAAAACCTTAAGTTGGTTTGTTTTCTATGCGGCCGGGTGAAACATTCGTGTTAAGGATGGGTTCAATCGCAAATCCACATCAGAACGATGATGTCGTCACGATCATAGCGTTCAGAGTTTGTTACAACAGCCTTTGAGAGATATCGTTAGGTAAAGCAGGGAGCGAAAAGAGGTGGTCCATCTTTCGATAATATCCAATTTACTCCTTATAATTCTTATTCTTGATGTCCTGGCCCCAGCCTATTTGGCCGCTGGGTCAATATGAGTAGTGCCCTGCTTTCATGTTGCTTTTAACGTGTCCTGTTTCTTAGCTCGATTCTTTGCAACTCTTGCACCGCCAACATTATTTTGCGTAATTTAGACGTTTCGAGTTCGCAGAAGCTGGAGCCAATAAATGTGGACTTTGTTTCGCTCGAATGGACAATATGACGAACTTCCAGGTCGGCTGTTAACGAGCAAATATCTTCTAATTCAATGAAAGCACCACTGATTTTCGAGTATGCCTCGAAATAACATTGCTCGACTGATGGGACAATAAAACCAATACCGCCAAGTGATATATTCGATATTATTCCAATAACAGGGCGATTGTCATCAACTTTTGGCGTATGTATTTTGCCGCTGACAGATATGGGTAAAGCTACACGATAATCAGTCCTGCGTTGTAATCGATAAAGTGATTTAGGAAATGGTGTGCGATAGTACACATCGTCTCCTATTGTTTCCCGTTCGAATGTATTGACAGTAAACCATGTGCTGACTTCGACCAACATAACAGTGAATTCGGTTTTGCCGGCTGGGAGTGATTGACCTTGGCTCAAGGCATCAATTAAAAGACTATTGTCCTCCTTGTTGACTTCCAGAATGGCGCTGGCATGTTGAGTGCCGTGAGTGGTAGAGGTTATTGTCAGTCGGTTCCTGGTAGCATGCGCCTGCTGGAGTAGGTGAAAGATGTACTGTGGATTAGAGATGACTTCTACATAGTTGGTGTCAGTAAACATATCAAGACAGCTTGGGTTGATATATACAAAATCTATTACAATATACCCTATTAATAGCAGGCTATAACTAGTGAAATTGTTATTTTGGGAAAAAAACAACTATCCGGAGGGAGGCCGAACATAACCCGGGCAGAAAGTAATTCCAAAAATTTACTTATAAATCAACGATGTCCTTTATAATTTTTAAATATATTTAATTGATTTAAAATCGATAATTACGCACGGTGTTGGGTTTTTCCGGGACAGATGGCGGGATTTGCTCGCAAAATAGCAAAATGCCCGTGAAATCATCATGTTTCCCGATAAAACATTCGGGCAATTAAGCCGACATATTTGCTTGCCGGGTTTATAAATAAGCAAATCACGGACAAGCCTTACTTGTTTCCACGGCGACTTTACACACTCAACGGCCGACAGCATGCGCTGTGACTCTCATGAATCAGGGCGAGGGGAGCATGGCGAATGTGCCGGCATTATGGAAAGTGTTGAAAAGCATCTCAACAGCGGTCTCGTGCGAGTGTTTTTCGCCCTGATCCGAAGCATTACATCTCAGCACACACTCAATCTAAAATTACTCAGAGGTTCTTCAAGGCAAATAGATCAAGACCTGGACCAGCGAATTTGCGCCCTACTCCATTTCTGAAAAACAGCTAATTGCTACCACGGATTTTATTCTTGGCATATTTTGATTCCCGCTTTTTGATTTCTTTGGATTATTTAAAAAAACGTACTTACATGGTTACTTTATGCTTCCTGAGTGAAGTGGTGGTTGTGGATTCTTATTCTTCTCCTCTTAAAGTTTACAAAATTTAAACCGATACTTCGTCTAAGTGCACATCCTGGGCACACGGCGATTTGGCCAGATACGATTCATAAAATATCGAATCAGAAGGAAGCTGATCCTCATGAGTGAGAAGCATATTTTTCCCATCGTCATTAAGATCTGCCGCAGTATCGACAATCTCTTCTTGACCTATGTCGGGCCGGTGGGAAGTCTCCTATGTGAGGAGACCTTCAATCAGTGGAAGGTAGCTCACAAGCCAGGCCCTCTGGAGATCCCCTACTATATCGAAATGCTCGCTGAGCAAGTGCCGGATAGCGAGAAAAAAGTACGATTCGCGAGGGAAGCGATGCACCTGATAGCCAATCATATTGGTACATGACGGATTAGACATGGAGGCATCAAGATGAAAATCAGTGTCAAAATCACCCTATTCACCTCAATCTTTCTGGTTTTCATGGTCATCTCTGTGGCCTATCTCGTCATTGCCGATCTTCAGGAGCGGGGAGAACTCGAACGCCAAGCCTACCGCGATGCAACCATCACAGAGGTGAAGCAGAATTTGCGGGACTTGGTGGATGTGGCTTACGAGACCATTGATCGGAACTATTCGAACCTTCAAGATAAGAGGTTTCTGGAAAAATACTATGGCAATCACCTGCGCACCACCGTTGATGCCGTGGGATCCATCCTAAAGCGCTATTATGGCCTGACAAAAGCAGGCAAGTTGACCGAGGAAATGGCGCAAAAGCAGGCGTTGGCCATGATCGAGGAGGTCCGCTATGACGGTGGTGTCGGCTACATTTGGGTTAACGACACCTCCAAGCCGTATCCTAAGATGTTGATGCATCCTACACTTCCCGCCCTCAACGGTCAGGTACTGGACGATCCGAAATATAATTCAGCCCTGGGTGTCAACAAGAATCTCTTCCAGGCATTTCTGCAAGTGTGCGAGAGGCGGGGGGAGGGATTTGTCGACTATGTCTGGCCTAAACCAACGCCTCAGGGGATGATACCGGATGTTCCAAAACTTTCCTATGTGCGCCACTTCAAACCCTGGGACTGGATTGTTGGGACCGGTATCTATATCGATGATGCAAAAACCGATATGTTAGATAAGATAGCCACCGATATAAAGGCCATGCGTTATGCGGCTGGCGCCGGATATTTCTGGATCAATGACAATGCCCGTCCCTATCCGAAGATGGTAATGCACCCTACTATTCCAAACCTCGACGGCCGTGTCCTGGACGATCCCAGATTTAACAACGCCATGGGCAAAGAGCAAAATCTCTTCGAGGCATTCCTGGACGTAACGGAAGCCGATGGGGAGGGTTACGTCGACTATCTATGGCCTAAACCCACACCGGACGGCTTGAGCCGTAAGCAACCCAAACTTTCCTACGTCAAATTGCACAAGCCTTTAGGCTGGGTTATCGGTACTGGGATCTATATCGACTCTGTCGAAGAGGCGGTGGCCAGGAAAAAGGTGCAACTAGATAGACAGATCGATGCGTTAATAATGAAAATCACTTCGATCGCAGCAATCGTTATTTTGGCTTCAGTGGCAATCTCCTTCGCATTTGCCAACACACTGGCTAAACCGATTGCAAAACTTACCTGGATCGCCGAGAACATCAGCCTAGGCAAGGGCCTTGATAAAAATATCGCTGAATCTAATAGAAAGGACGAAATCGGAACTCTTGCGCAAGCTGTCGACCGCCTCAAAACCAGTGTGAAGATAATGATGGATAGGTTGACGAAGTGATCCGAGTATAGAACGCCAAAGTTCGCAAGGGCGATTGTAACAGGAGAAATCTCTGAGTTATGTGGTGTTGGCGGTTAATGTCATTTTTATTAAAGGAATAAATTAGGTCTCCTCATGGGCTGGCGCAAAGGAATTTGCGCCATACTGCCCCTGCCCCGTTCCCTTGGGAACTTCGCCAGGCAGGATTATCTGACAGCGTGGACCAGGCAGTTAACGCGAATGTTTCACCCGGGAACGAGATGATCGCGCCTGGATCGTCGTTCAGATGCGGATTTGCGATTGAGTCCATCCTTAGGTCCGTAAACGGCACATCCCTGTGCCACTCCTCAATAGCAACTTATTGATAACGCAATCTGTTAGCTGGCATACTGCGGCCTGTCTTTTAAAGATGAATCGGTCAGGGGTGTCAAGCCTGCTCTTGCTTGGGGTTGTGGCTCTTGCCAAGGGAATCACCCTTGCCGGCGAGGCACGCCTTGATAAAGGCGTGGCTTGAAGCCCTGAGCACGACATAGTTGGTTAATAGTTTCATTTCTAAGCAACCGGGTGAAACATTCAGGCTAAGCAGCGGCCACGCGATCAAGTCACTTGAGTCGCTGATGGAGCTGGATGGTGTCGAGACGGCAGTGAGGGATGAAGTTAAAAAAATCCATGCCGGTTGATACGAAGGGGCCAAAAGCCAGATTCATACTATCGATACAAAAACCTGTGCCCTATATAGGTATATTAGTTATTCCAAATATTCAAACGTCTTGAGTTTCCTTATTATCTTTCAGCGGTATTCGATATCTCGAGCGGTCAATCGCACCGATCTGCCGGCCTCTACTGTGGTAGTTTCCAATTCGACTTGAAAAAAGAAATCAACACCCCTATTTAATGCACGCTTTACCCTCGGCGATTATCGAATTTCATTTAGCCCGAATGTTTCACCCGGGAAAGCGATGATCGCATCGAGATCGTTGTTCAGATGCGGATTTGCGATTGAATCAATAGCAAGCTATTGATGATTCAGCAAATACCGTGGCTGCACGGCGAGACCGGTGCGAGGGTGCGTTCGGCGTTGTCCATGCTCTGTCCCATTGCCGACGGAGCTTCCTTGTGGCGCTGAACTTTACTAAGTAAACAGAGTCAATCTGTTCGTTAAATTCGTCGGAGAGACAATTCAAACGGAAATTTCAGGAGTCTTCAGATGATTCGAGTTAGTGATTTGATTCGAACCTACGGCGACCTCACTGCGGTTAACAAGGTTTCCTTCGGGATCAACCAGGGAGAGATCGTCGGCCTCCTCGGACACAACGGGGCAGGTAAAACCACCATCATGAAAATGCTCACGGGCTATCTGGAACCCACAGCAGGATCCATTGAAATCGACGGCCTCGATATCGCGAACAACCGCAAGGCCGTGCAACAGCGCATCGGCTACCTGCCGGAAAACGATCCCCTCTATCCCGAGATGACGGTAATCGACTATCTCGACTATGCAGCTGAACTGCACGGGGTGCCCGCTGATGACCGTCTTGAATGCATATGGAAGGCCATTGAGCGGGCAGGGCTGGCGGACAGGGCGGCAGATAGAATAGCAACCCTCTCGCGGGGCTATCGCCAGCGAGTGGGTGTTGCCCAGGCAATTATCCACAACCCTCGTTTGTTGATATTGGACGAGCCCACAAACGGCCTGGATCCGACCCAGGTGCAACAGATGCGCGAGCTGATCCGCTCCCTGGCGCAACATGCAACCGTGATCCTCTCCACCCACATCCTGCAGGAGGTGCAGGCGATCTGCGATCGGGTGATCATCATTCGCAACGGGCGCAAGGCGTTGGACGCCACCATGGAGGAGCTGCGCGCCGGCAAGCGTTTGTTGGTTTCCGTGGATGCCGCGCCGGAGAGGGCGCTGGACCTGTTCAGATCTCTACAGGGCGTCAAATCGGTTGAGACACTCAATACAGCGGGAGTTGAACATCGCTATGCCCTCGATCTTGAAAGGCAGGAAATTTTGCACCAGACGGCGCCGGAACTCGCCAACCGAGTCACAGCGCAGGGAATGAAACTCTACGCCCTGCAGCCGGAGAGCCGTAACCTGGAGACCATCTTTGGTGAAATCTCTGCGCAGCAAGGGAGGTAATCGGGATGAAGAGTATTCTGCGTATCGCCCGTAAGGAGTTTTCCGGATTCTTCTCGTCTCCTGTAGCCTTCATCTTTCTCGGCGCTTTCCTTGCGGTAACCCTGTTCGTCTTCTTCTGGGTCGAAACCTTCTTTGCGCGCAATATCGCCGATGTGCGCCCGCTTTTCGAGTGGATTCCATTGTTGTTGATCTTTCTCGTCGCCGCCATCACCATGCGTATGTGGTCTGAGGAGCGTCGCGCAGGGACCCTTGAGTTCCTGCTGACCCTGCCGGTGGAGAGCTACCAACTGGTGGTAGGTAAGTTTCTCGCCTGCCTGGGCCTGGTAGCGGTCGCCCTTGCCCTGACGCTGTTTCTGCCGCTCAGCGTCAGTCTATTGGGGCCGCTGGACTGGGGGCCGGTCGTCGGCGGCTATCTCGCCACGATTTTTCTGGCTGCAGCCTATGCCGCTATCGGCCTCTTTGTCAGCGCGCGTTCGGCGAACCAGATTGTCAGCCTTATCATCACCGCGGTGGTTTGTGGCTTTTTCTATCTCCTCGGTTCGGACGTGTTGACCGGGCTATTTGGCAATCGTGCCGCCGAGTTCCTCAAGCTGTTGGGAGTGGGTTCTCGCTTCGATGCCATCACCCGTGGCGTGATCGATCTGCGTGACATATATTTTTATCTCAGCCTGGTCGCGGTCTTTCTCGCGCTGAATGTCTTCACCCTGGAGTGGTTGCGTTGGAGTGGCAATGCAATCAACGCCAACCATCGGCGCTGGGGAGTGGTCACCGCGCTATTTGCCGCCAACTTCCTCGCAGTCAACCTTTGGCTTGCGCCGGTGGGTTGGGTTCGCGCGGACATGACCCAGGGAAACATCTATTCCATTTCTGAGGCGACCCGCAGTTATCTTGCCCAGTTGAGGGAGCCGATGTTGATCCGGGGCTACTTCAGTGCTCAGACACACCCGTTGTTGGCGCCGCTGGTGCCCCGTCTGCGTGATCTGCTCGAGGAGTACGCTGTCGCCGGTGAAGGTCGGGTGCGTGTTGAGTTCATCGATCCCCAACAGCATCCCGAGCTGGAAAGAGAGGCCAATGAAAAATACGCCATCAAGCCCGTCCCCTTTCAGTTTGCCAGCAAATATCAGGCGTCCGTGGTCAACTCCTATTTCAACATTCTGATCCGTTATGGTGATCAGCATGAGGTTTTGGGATTCCGTGATCTCATCGAGGTCAAGGCGCAGAGCGAAACAGATCTGGATGTGGAGCTTCGCAATCCAGAATACGACATCACCCAATCGATCAAGAAGGTGCTCTATGCCTACCAGGGAAGCGGGGAGCACCTTCTTGATCGATTGGGTGATGTCGTATTCTGGATTGCGA
>JASFJY010000108.1:0-8329 GCA_050119415.1 Chromatiales bacterium
TAGTTTAGCTTTTAATTCGACCTGTGAAGCGGATTCTTTAGATCGAAATAAGCAATTTTTCCGGATTGCGCATAGGGATTTTAGAAAAGTACAAGTAAAATCGATAAATTCAAAAATATCGCTGCAAAAAATTCAATATATGACATCTTCTTCAGTGGGAGCATGAACTGTTTACAGTGTATTAACGACGCACCAAAGCGTTTTTCAATGCCAAATAGAAAAACATAATAATCGAAAAATACACAACGAAATGCTCTTGCTCGGTGTTGTGGTTCTTGCCAAGGGAATCACCCTTGCCGGCGAGGCACGCCTTGATAAAGGCGTGGCTTGAAGCCCTGAGCACGACATAGTTGCTTGCGGGTTAATATCTATAAGCGGGTATGCAAGCCGAAAAGACTCTGCGCCCATGGCGCAAGCGGTCCATGCACCTGAATCCGGCAGGTATCAGAAACGAAAGATCAGACCGAGATTGGTCTCGAACTGAGGAAGCAGATCACTGCTCAACCGCAGTTGACACCCCCCGTCGCAGAACAGTGATCCGCCGGCATCTATCAGGGTGCCGTAACCGCGCAATTCGAAGCGGATTCCGAGCTGCTCGCTGGGATACCACTTGAGACCGCCCCCCAGACTCAGTGACAGGCGGGTCTCGTCGGTGAAGCCGCTGCGCCCCGGGCTCATGTGGGTCATGCCGATACCGCCGCTGAAAAAGGGAGTAAAACGCTCGTGATTGACATCCACGGTGCCGCCCAGGTGCAGATAGTGGATTTTCAGATCGAAGGCATCCTCCGGATTGGTGGTATCGGTCAGACGGGTCTCCTGATGGGAATAGAGCAGCTCGTAATCCGTGGTCGAAGAGCTTGGCGAGCTGACGGCGAAGCCCCAGCTGCCCCGATCATCCAGATCTCGTTTGTCGCCGCTGATCTCCTCATCGAAACTGCCGCCGAAGCGATAGCCGGCAAAAGGCATGAACTCCCACCCGTCGGCGGCCGTGGCGCCACAGGGGATGAGCGTGCCCAGCAGACAGATTGTCAACGCCGAAATCCTGGCCATAAAGGGATGGTTTGTGAAGTGAAAATTAATAAGAGATATTGGTCAAAATAGCCCAGCGCTTCCCGGAATCAGATCACATCTTGGCCTGCTTGAGCTTAAGCGCCTGATCATAAAGTAGATTTTTCTTCGCCCCCGTAAGTTCCGCCAACAGGGAAACAGCCCGTTTCAGGGGCATCTCCTGCAGCAACCGCGGTAGCAGCTTGTCCACATCGACGCTCAGCGACTGGCCGGCGGCCTTTGGCGCGGCCCCCGCCAGCAATACCACGAGTTCCCCTTTACATTGGTTCTCATCTTCCGTCACGCGCGCCATCAGCTGTTCGAGGCTGCCGCGCAGGAAGGTCTCATGCAATTTGGTCAGCTCGCGGGCGAGGACCGCTTCACGTTCATTGCCAAAACTGGCCGCCATGTCGGCCAGGGAGGCCTTGATGCGATGACCCGATTCATATAACACCAGGGTGGCCCGCTCTTGTGTCAGTTGATCGAACCAGTGGCGGCGTTGTGTTTTGTTGCGTGGGGGAAAGCCGACGAAGAGAAAACGGTCGGTGGGAAGTCCAGCGGCGGAGAGGGCGCAAGTCAAGGCGCTGGGTCCCGGGACCGGCACCACGGGGAAGCCGGCTGCTGCGGCCTCCCTCACCAGCGGGAAGCCGGGATCGCTGATCAGTGGCGTTCCCGCATCCGACACCAGCGCCAGTGACTTGCCGGCACGCAGGAGTGATAGCATCTTGTCCAGCTTGGCGCGCTCGTTGTGCTCGTGAAACGACTGCAGGGGGGTTTCGATACCGTAGTGACGCAGCAGAGGGCGGCTGTGGCGGGTATCCTCCGCGGCGATGAGATCAACCTTGCGCAGGGTGTCGACCGCTCTTGTGGATAAGTCCTCAAGATTGCCGATCGGTGTGGCAACAACGTACAGTACACCCTTTGTCACTCTGATTCCTGATGTAGAATTGGCAGATCAACAATCCTGCCACAGAACCCCGATGAAGCAAATCAACCACTCTTTCGCCGCCATCCTGACCCTTGTAACAGTGATCATCCAGGGCTGCGCCACCCTGCCGCCCGACAGACCGGTGCCTGACACAATACCCGCCGGAATCCGCCAGAGTGTCGATCTCCTGCTCAGCACCGAATCCTATGAGGCAGCGGCGGCCCTGCTGCAGAAGCAGGCGCAGCAATACCCCTCCCCCCTGCGCGACCGGCTCCTGTTGGAGGCGGCGGAGCACTGGCTAAAGGCACGACGCCTGGAAGAGACCCTCGATTTGGTGGAGCGCCTGCAGCCGCCCGCGGATGACGCGGCCTTCGCCTTCCGTCTGCGCATGCTGCGCACCCAGATCGCCAACCTGCGGGGCGACATCGATCAGGCCCTCGACCTGATGGATCCCGCGCCGGGCGAGGAGATCCCCCCGCAATTGCGCCAGCGCTACCATGCCAATATGGCGGAGATCTTCCGCCTGGCCGGCAATCTGCTGGAGAGCGCCCAGGAACTGAACGTGCTCGACCAGTTACAGGCGTATGACGAGATCGCCCGCCTCAAGACTCAGGAGCTGCTGGTACAGACCCTGACCTCCATGACCGACACCGCCCTGCAACTGTTGCAACCGCCGCCGCCCTCCCACATGATCGGCTGGATGGAGCTGGCCCGGGTGGTGAAACAGCAGATCGCCCAACCCGCCGAACTGACAAGCGCTCTGGCGGCCTGGCGCGAGCGCTTTCCCGAGCACCCGGCACTGCAGGCCTATCTCACCGGTCTGTTGGAGCAGCGCGGACTCGGCAGCAGCGACCACATCGCCGTTATGCTGCCGCGCAGTGGTCCTTATGTGAACGTGGCCGCCGCTGTGCGGGACGGTCTCATGGCCGCCTGGTATCAGCAGCCACCCGAGCATCGTCCGCAGCTGCGCTTCTACGACAGCAGCAGACTGGAGAATACCCTGCAAACCTATCAGCAGGCCGTGCTGCAGGGGGCACAGCGGGTCATCGGCCCGCTGAACAAGGATGCCGTCAATATGCTGATGCATATGGAGAGCCTGCCGCAGCCGGTGTTGGCGCTCAATCAAACGGAAGATCAAAACGCTTACCAACCCAACCTCTACCAGTTCGGCCTGGCCCCCGAGGATGAGGCGGAACAGGTTGCCGAACGCGCCTGGCTCGAAGGCCATCAACAGGCCCTGATCCTCACCCCCACCGGCAACTGGGGCGAGCGCATCGGCGAGAGTTTCCGGCGGCGCTGGCAGACCCTCGGCGGCCAGGTGCTCGAGAGCCAAGGCTACAATGCCGCGGAGAACGACTTCTCCCAACCGATCCGCCTGTTGCTAAATGTCGACGAGAGCAAGGCGCGTATCACGGCGCTGAAACGCTTGCTCGGTATGCAGTTTGAAGCCGAAACCAGACGCCGCCAGGATGCCGATTTCATCTTTTTGGCCGCCCGCCCGCAGAAGGGGCGCCAACTGGGACCACAGCTCAAATTCCATCATGGAGGCAACTTGCCGATCTATGCCACCTCGCATATCTACAGCGGCGTGGAAAACAAGGAGATGGATCTGGACCTGGGGCAGATCAACTTTGTCGACACCCCATGGCTGCTCGAGGATGAACCGGGTAACTCCCTCTCCCGAAACCAGTTACAGCAAATGATGCCCGGCGTGAAGGGCCAGTATGCCCGGCTCTACGCCATGGGCATCGACAGCTACAACCTGCTCAGCAACCTCGAGTCCCTGCGTGAACAGCCGGGGCGCACCTTCAGCGGCAAAAGCGGCACCCTCTATCTGGACCAGCATAATCGAGTACATCGTCTACTCGCTTGGGCCAATATGCAGCAGGGCAAGGCATCGATCATCGGCTATGCGCCGCGCATGCAGTCTCCGATCTACTTGCCGGGCCCTGAGGAGACCCCACTGCCTAGCGTGACACCGCCTCTGAGCGGACCCGAGCCGCAGATCCAAAGGGTGCCGGCCACTGCCCCTTCCTCCCGGCTCCGCTGAATGGCCAGACATAACGCACAGGGAAGTGCCGCGGAGGAACTAGCCTTACGCCACCTTCAAAGGCAGGGATTGCGGCTGCTCGAGCGCAATTTCCGCAGCCGCGGCGGCGAGATCGATCTGATCATGCGACAGGGAGAGACCCTGGTCTTCATCGAGGTTCGCTACCGCCGATCCCGCGACTACGGATCGCCGCTGGAGACGGTCACCCAGACCAAACAACGCCGCTTGATCGCCGCCGCCAGTCACTATCTGCAACGGCGCAACCTGGACCTGCCCTGTCGCTTCGATGTGGTGGGTATCAGCGGCTCAGGGCAAGAGCGAATCGAATGGATTCGCGATGCCTTTCAATCAGGATGAAGTGCCATGACCCATTCCAGCCCAATGGCGAAAGATGAGTCGATCAGGCCCGATCCATGGCTGAGCCATTTCGACTGTTTTAAGGTAAACTAACAAGATGCATAACCCAGAACGTATCCAGGCACTCTTCAATCAGAGCATCCAAACCAAGATCGAAGCACTTCCCCTACTGTTGCAACCGATCAGCAAAGCTGCCGATCTGATCGTCAACCGCTTGCTGGAGGGCAACAAGATCCTCAGCTGCGGCAACGGCGGTTCGGCAGGCGACGCCCAACACTTCTCTTCCGAGATGCTCAACCGCTTTGAGCGCGAACGTCCCGGATTGCCGGCCATCGCGCTCACCACCGACAGCTCGACCATCACCTCGATCGCCAACGACTATGACTACTCGGTGGTCTTCTCACGCCAGATCGAAGCGTTGGGCCAACCGCAGGACGTGCTGCTGGCGATCTCCACCAGCGGCAACTCCGCCAACATCAACTACGCTGTGCAGGCCGCCCATGAACGGGAGATGCGGGTGGTGGCTTTGAGCGGACGCGACGGCGGAGAGCTGGGTAAACTTCTCTCTGGCAGCGATGTCGAACTTCGCGTTCCATCCGATGTCACCGCACGCATCCAGGAGATCCACCTCCTGATCATCCACTGCCTATGCGATCTGGTGGACCAGCAGCTACTTGGAAGTTGACCAACACTTTCTCAAAGCGAGGGACAATATGCTGAAATCTTCAGGAATAACGCTCTCCATTTTAGCCATGCTCCTGTTTCTGCAAGGATGCGCTGCCCTCGTGGTAGGCGGCGCCGCCACCACCGCCGTCGTGGCCCACGACCGACGCACCACCGGCACGGTGGTGGAGGATCAGGCCATCGAACTCAAAACCTATGACCGCCTTGCCCAGAACGAGCCCCTCAGACAAGGCAGCAAGATCAATGTCACCAGTTACAACAAGGTCGTATTGTTGACCGGTCAGGCAAATAGCGAAGCGACCCGTCGCAAAGCCGAAGAACTGGCAAAACAGGTGGAGCAAGTCCGGCGGGTTGTCAATGAGATCGAGATCGGCAGCACCGCCTCCTTCGGTGAACACAGTCGGGATGTGGCGTTGACCACCGAAATAAAACTCAAACTGACCAACGTGGACCTACCCAACTTCGATCCCCTGCGGGTCAAGGTGGTCACCGAACGGGGCTCCGTCTTTTTGATGGGCCTGCTGACCAAAAAGGAGGCGCAGGCGGTGACTGAAGTGGTGCGATATATCAGCGGCGTCAGGCGCGTTGTCAAGGTTTTCGAGTACATCTAATTGAAACCGCTCAGCCCTTCGCAGATCAGTCGCTTCAGCGAGATCGTCGGCCGAGAGGCGATCTTCACCGAGCCCGGCGACTGCCTACCCTACGGCTACGATAACAGCCGCCTACAGGCGACCCCGCAGGCTGTACTGTTCGCTACCCGGCATGAGCAAGTCTGCGACATTGCACGCTTCTGCCACGACCAGCGAATCCCCCTGGTGACCCGCGGCAAGGGCACCGGCACCACCGGCGCCACGGTGCCCCAGCGGGGAGGCGTGGTCCTCAGCCTGGAGCGCATGAACCGGCTCATCAAGATCGATGCGGACGACCGGCTCGCCATCGTCGAACCCGGAGTCACCAACAAAGCCCTGCAAAGCGCGTTGACTGAAGAGGGCTTCTTCTGGCCCCCCGACCCCTCCAGCGCCGCCGTCTGCACCATCGGCGGCAACCTGGCCTACAATTCGGCCGGACCACGGGCGGTGAAATACGGCACGCCGCGGGAAAACACTCTGGGTCTGCGTGCCGTGACCGGCAGCGGCGAGACCATCCACACCGGCGTCAAAACCACCAAGGGTGTGGTCGGCTACGATCTGACCCGGCTGCTGATTGGCTCCGAGGGCACCCTGGCGATCATCACCGAAGCGACTCTCAAGCTGACCCCCCTGCCCCAGAGCAAGCGCACCCTGCAGGCCAGTTACGGCAGCATCCATGCCGCCGCCAAAGCGGTCTCCTCCATCATGCGCCAGCCGGTCACTCCCTGTGCCCTGGAGTTCATGGACGGTAGCGCAATCCGCATGGTGCGCGACTTCTCCGACCTCCACTTGAGCAGCGAGGTGGGTGCACTGTTGATGATCGAGGTGGACGGCAGCGAGCATGGCATCGAATGGGAGGCGGCGGCCGTAGCCGAGGCGGCCAGCGTGGAGGGCCTGTTCGAGATCCACACCGCCAGCAACGCCGAGGAGGTCGCCCGCTTGTGGAAGACCCGCAAAGCCCTCTCCCCCGCCCTGCGTAATATCGCGCCGAAGAAGATCAACGAGGATGTGGTGGTGCCGGTTTCCCGCATCCCCGCACTGATCGAGGGACTGGAGTCACTCTCCGCCCGGCACGACATCACCATTGTCAATTTCGGCCATGCCGGCAACGGCAATATTCATGTGAACCTGCTGCTCGATCCCGACGATCCGGCTCAGTTGGCGGCCAGCGAGGCCTGCCTCGCCGCCATCTTCGACCTGGTGCTGGAACTGGACGGCAGCATCTCCGGCGAACATGGCATCGGTGTGGTCAAACGTCCCTTCGTCGCCCGGGAGATCGACCCGGTATCCCTACGCCTGATGCAAGCCGTCAAAGCTCAGTTCGATCCCCACAACATCCTCAATCCAGGAATCGTTTTCCCCGATTCATGAATAATTTGTGAAGAAAGCGCCGCTTCTGCCGCTACGGTAATTGCAAATGTGCGCTGGTTCCCCTTTTACCGCTCACTGGCGCCTAGGATTCAACACAAGAAGACACGGACAAATGCATAAGCTCATGAAATCGATGAGAATTTCATTCCGCCGCCTGGTGGTCCACTCAGCCCTCCTGTGCTGCTGCCTGTCATCCGCTGCCCAGGCCGCCGATAACGACCGGTTTCTTATTCAGGACAACGAAGGCTTCACCAAATCGCTGCCCAACGTCTCCGATGTCACAGTCACCCAGCATCTGCAGGAGCTGCAGCAAAACCTGATGACCGAGCTGAGCGCCTTGAAAGCCGAGGTGAAACGCAAGAGTTTCAAAGCGATCGATACCCTGGTTACCATCATCATGCCGGGTGGACTGCTCTATGCCAAACTGCGCCACGACTCCTTTAAGCGGAGCGAGCATCAAATGAACCGGGTCAGTGACGAATTGGAGCATATCTCCGTCGAACTGGTCGTCTTTCAGACCGATAATGGTGAAATTCTGCTGGCAGCCACCGAGTAGCGGAAAGCGGCACCTCAGACACTACTCGGACCCCGGCATCTGCCGGGGTTTTGTCGTCTATGCGGCGGTCTACCCTCAGTTCTTAAGCCGTGGACATGCCATCAACGGCTGATGCCCAACGGTTGACCCCGCTCTCCCCTTGCTTGAAAATCCATCCCAATTAATAATTTAACCACAATCCAGCCGGGGTTTAGCTGTGAAGTTATTCGTATCTGTTATCTGTGCGCTTTCACCCACGATGCTCTTTGCGTCCACACAAGGGGGAGAACACCTCGACCTGACCAACCACTGGGTCGGCTTTACAGCAATCGCCATCTTTGCCCTCGCCTACGTGCTGGTGATGGCCGAAGAGTTCACCCATCTGCGCAAATCCAAGCCGGTGATTCTTGCGGCGGGCCTGATCTGGGGGCTGGTGGCCTGGTACTACCAGACCCACGACCTGCCCAATGCAGCGGAAGAGATGGTGCGTCACAACCTGCTGGAGTATGCGGAGCTGATGCTGTTCCTGCTGGTGGCGATGACCTACATCAATGCCATGGATGAGCGCAACGTCTTCGAAAAGCTCCGCTCCTGGCTGGTGACCAAGGGTTTCGGCTTCCGTCAGCTCTTCTGGATCACCGGGGCACTCTCCTTCTTCATCTCGCCGGTGGCCGACAACCTGACCACCGCCCTGCTGATGTGCGCGGTGGTGCTGGCGGTGGGCGGCA
>JASFJY010000109.1:0-8296 GCA_050119415.1 Chromatiales bacterium
GCCTGTGCGTCGGCGCCTTCACCGATACCCAGCGCAAGCGGTAACAGGGCCAGGATGGTGGTCAGTGTGGTCATCAGCACCGGGCGCAGTCGTCGACGTCCGGCCTCTAGCAGGGCCTGGTTGGTGGCCATGCCCTCGCGGCGCAGGCGTCCGGCCTGGTCGACCAATAGGATGGCGTTGTTGACGACGATACCTCCCAACATGATGCAGCCGATGGCCGATTGCAGGTTGAAGGTAGTATCGGTGAGCAACAGGGTCAACACTACGCCGATGGCCGCCAGGGGCACCGATAGCATGACCACCAGGGGGTCGTTGAAGGATTCGTACTGAGAGGCGAGCACCATGTAGACCAGCAGTAGAGCCAGCAGCAGGGAGACGACCAGTTCGTTGAAGGACTTCTGCTGCTCCTCGTAGTTACCGGCGATGATCAGGTCGTAGCCGACCGGCCGGGCGATGTTGTCGAGGCGCGTCTGAATGTCCACCGCCACCGAGCCCAGGTCCCGCTCCGCCACGTTGGCGGTGACGGTAACCAGGCGCTGCTGGTCCTTACGCTCGATGGTCACCGGTCCCTCCCCCGCCGTGGTTTCGACCAGGTTGCGCAGGGCCACCTGCTCGCCGCCAGGGGTTCGCAGGCTGAGGTCGAGGATCTCGTCGATGGAGCGCTTCTCCGCCGCCTCGAGCTGCACCAGGATGCGGTAGGCGTTGCCCTCCATCCGGTACTCGCCCGCCTTGGAGCCCGCCACGGCGGTCTCGATCACCTCGGTGACATCACGCACGCTGAGACCCAGGTCGCTGACCTTCTGCCGGTCCACGTGGATCTCCTGCTGGGGGATGCCGCTCTCGCGGCTCAGCTCTACGTCGGTGATGCCAGGGACGTCAGCAATGGACGATGAGACCTGTTTTGCCAGCAGATCCAGGGTGGCGAGGTCGAAGCCTCGCACCTCCACCGTCACCCCCTCAACCGTGCCAAGCAGCCGCTCGAGCAGGAACTGGCCCTGGGGTGCCCGCACTCGGATCTTCATGCCGGGAATGCCGTTTGCAAGCTGCTTGCGCAGATCGTCAGCGATCTGCCGGTTGGAGCGGAGCCGATCCTTCGCCGGGCCTAGGGAGAGACGGATCTCCCCTTTGGCTTTGGCGCTACCGCGAGTCCCCGAGGTATAGATACTGACCACGGAAGCGACCGTCTCCGGCACAGAAGCGTAGACCTGCTCTTCCAGCAAGCGAGTCTGCCTGTCGATCAGCTCCAGCCGGGTGCCCACCTCCATCTCGCCGGTAACGCTGACCTCGCCTTCGTCGCTGGGTGGAATAAACTCGGTGCCGATGAAGGGGGTGAGCAACAGGCTGGCGGCGAACAGGGCCAGGGCGAAAACGACAGTGCTCAGCCGATGGCGCAGCACACCTTGCAGTAGTTGCCGGTAACCGCTTTCCAACCCGGTGAAAAGTCCCGCCGCGAACGCCGACAAACCGCTGAAGGCAACCCCCTTAGCCGCGCCTGTTCCCATCCAGGTCCCCTTTAACAGACGCGATCCGAGCATCGGCACCAGACTGAGCGACACCAGCAGGGCGCAGAAGAGCGAGAACATGATGACATAGGCAAGCTCTTTGAAGAGCACACCGGAGACCCCTTGCACGAAGATCAGAGGCAGGAAGATGACCAGGGTGGTGACGGTTCCGGCAATGACCGCCGAAGCCACCTCATGGGTACCCTGCACAGAGGCCTGCGCCGGCGATTCGCCCTGCTCCTGCTGACGTCGGAAGATGTTCTCCAGCACCACCACCGAGCTGTCCACCATCATGCCCACGCCGAGGGCCAGGCCGCCAAGAGTCATCAGGTTGAGGGTGAAGCCGCCGAAGTAGAGCAGACCGAAGGTGGCGATCACCGAGATGGGGATCGACAATGAGATGACCAGGGTGCTGCGCAGGTTGCGCAGGAAGAAGAGCAATACCAGCACTGCCAGAGCGCCGCCGTAGAGCACCGACCGTGAGACATTTGCGATTGCCCGCTCTATGAAATTACCCTGGTTGGTCACCGGCGTGATCTGAATCTGGGGGAAGGCGCGGTTGACCTTCTCCACCTCCTCCAGCACGGCCTGCGCCACCTCCACGGTGTTGGCCTCGGGCTGCTTGCGGATCGCCACCCGCAGCCCCTGCTGGTTATTGACGCGGATGATGCGGGTCAGCTTTTCATAGGTATCCTTGACCTGCGCGATCTGCCCGAGGGTCACCACGGCCCCTTGCTGGCGGGCCACCACCGTGTTACGGATCTGTTCCAGACTGCCGAACTCCGCCGGGGCCCGCAGGGTCACCTCGAAGAGTCCCCGCTCGATCTTGCCGGCAGGCAGATCCAGGTTGGCGTCACGGATGGCATCCAGGATGTCGCTGAGGGGCAACCCCAGGGCATTGAGCTTGGCCGGGTCGAGTTCCACCCGCACTTCCCGGTTGAAGCCACCCCAGGGATCGACCTGGGCCACGCCGGGCACACGGGAGAAGCGGTAGCGGATCTGATCCTCTACGATCTGGGTCAGTTCCACCGGGTCGAGCTTGCTTGAGATGCCGAGGATCACTACTGGAAAGGTGTCCACATCAAACTTGACCACCCGGGGGCCAACGATGTCGTCGGGCAGTTCACTGATCTCGTCCTCCAGGGTGGCTCGCACGTCGACAGCCGCGGCGTCGATCTGGGTGCCCCAGCCGAACTTCACCTTGACGCTGCTGTTGCCCTCGTAGGAGGTGGAGTTCAACTCCTCCACTCCGGGCACGGTGCCGACGATCTCTTCCACGATCTGGGTCACCAGCCGCTCCATGACGATGGGATCGGCCCCCTCGTACTGGGTACGCACGGTCAGTGTGGGCAGCTCGATGCTGGGCAGCAAGTCGATTTGCAGACGGCTCAGGGAGACAGCGCCCAACACCACCACCATCAGCGTCAGCATAGTGGTGAAAATGGGTCGTCGGACGCTGGCGCGGGCCAGGTTCATGGCTTGTCGGCCTTCTCTTCACCGGCGATGGCAATGGCCGAGCCGTCATCCAGCAGCTGCTGGCCCAACACCACCACCCGGCCCTCGATGCCCTCGCCGGCAATCTCGACCTGCTGGGATTGACGGATGCCTATCGTCACCGGCCGCCAGTTAACACTCTCCGCGCTGACATCAACCATAAAGACCCCGTCCAGGCCGTCGCGCTTGACCAGCGCCTGCTCCGGTACGATGGTCACCGACTCAGCCCGTTGCAATACCACATCGACACGCACGAACATGCCGGGCTTCAGCCGCAGCTCGGCATTGTTGACCTTTAACTCCACCTGAGCCTGGCGGGTGTTCTCGCGGAACACCGGGGAGATACGCACGATCTCTGCGGGAAAGGTCTCTCCAGGATAGGCGTCGGTAGTCAAATCAGCCGGCTGGCCCGGCTGTAACAAGGCGTAGTCCCGCTCGGTGACGAAAAAGACGACCTTGATCGGATCGAGTTCCACGATGCGCAGCAGCTGGGCGTTGGCGCCGACCGTCTCGCCCTCATCCACATAGCGCTCCGCCACCACTCGTTGATGATTACCGCGCCCCCAACCGGCGGTCACCTCGGTATAACTGAGGCGGATGCGCGCGGTCTCCAGCTCCGCCTTGGCCCGAACCACCTGGGCCCGGGTCACCTCCACATGAGCCTGCTTGGCCAACTGGTCGGCCTTGGCGGCATCGCGTTGGGATTCGGAGCTGACCCCCTTCAGACGCAGTTTGTCGACCCGCTCCAGCTCCCGCTCTGCAATCTTCAACAAGCTCTGCGCCTCCGCCAGGTTGGCTCTGGCCACCGCAAGATCGGCCTCGGCCTGCCGCACCGCCTGCACATATTCGTCGTTGTCGAGTTTGGCTACAACCTGGCTGCGGGTGACGATGTCGGCCAGGTCCACTGCGATCTGTTCAATACGGCCGCTCACCTTGGGCGAAACCACGAACTCCGAGTAAGCCTGCAGGGTGCCGGAGAAGGTGCGGCGGAGTTCGATCGCTCCCAGCTCGACAGGGGCCACTTCGACCGGCACGGGGCGCGCTTTGGCATTCTGCAGCTTGGCGCCGCCAGCCTCTTCATGCAGGCGCTGAAAAAGCTGCCAGCCGATCACTGCGACGAGTATCAGAAAAGCAAAGAGAGATAGCCAGGTTTTGTGCTTCATCGAATGAGCGGGGCCTGCCAGCAGAGTTGATTAGGATAACCAATAGGCTGACTTTACTCATACAGCGAGCATAAGTCAGCTAGCCGAATGTTTCATCCGGATACGCGATGATCGCGCCGGGTTCATTGTTCAGATGTGGATTTGCGATTGAGTCAATAGCCCAACCTATTGATGATTGGGCAAATAGCGCAGCTGGACGGCGAGACCGCTTTGAAGGCGCGTTCATCGCAGATCAGTTCGACTTTGTCGACATTCAATTAATAACAATATCTTTCAGTTAGTTATGATCGTTTTCTAAACAACTGGATTAAATATCCAGCCTAGCAATGCTGATAAATCCCTTGCGATTGGTTATTTTTCGATTAATTTAGACATTATGAATCACCCCCAAATCCATAAGAGATATTTATCGGCCCTAGTCCCATGATCCCTTTAGAGAACAAACCCATAGAGACGCTTGAATCGGACCTTCCGGATATGTTGCAGAATATAGAGTCCAATTGGCCGGTCCTCCCCTCCGGCATCTGGAACAGCTCTTCGCTACAGCAACTCTCAAGGCACCTAAACGACCTGGGGCGCCGCTGTGAGCAGTTAGGCGCGAAAGAATTCCGCCAGGTAATCAGCGAAATCGACATGATGCTCAACCGGATCATCGACGACAACACCCCGCCCGACAGTCGACAGATCGATGAACTCACCCGGTATCTGGACCGGCTGCGGGCCATGGCCGACGTGCAGCGTCAGGCAGAGGCGGCAGCAACGGCCAAACCGATCGCAGGATCGGCGATACACCCTTTCGACCTGCTCTACCTCTGCGCATCCGAAACGGAAACGCAGAACTTCACTCAGGCCATCGAGAGACATAAGCTGCATGGCCGTATCCTGTTCGATCCAGAAGCCTTGCAGGTCATCCTCGTTGGGTCGGGGACAAAAACGCTGATGATCGATGCCGATTTCCTGGGCTCGCAGGCCCTGGAGCCTGTCCTGCACCTGCTGAAGACCCACAGGGCGACAGGAACGATACTCTTCATCATCTCAGATCAGACCACCGTCGAGGCCCGGCTGAACGCCCTACGTGCCGGCGCGCTGCAGCTCTTCACGAAACCCGTCGATATGGAGCGGGTAATCGGTACCATGCAGACCCAGACAAACCCCCGCCCAGTGCCGCGCCCCCGGGTGTTGATCGTGGAGGACGATGAATCCCAGGCCAGCTTCGCCATCAAGCTGCTGCAGAAGGGAGGGATGGAGACACTCACTATCACCGATCCCCTGGAGGTGATCGACGCCGTGGCCCGATTCCAGCCCGACCTGATCCTGATGGATCTCTATATGCCGGGCGCCGACGGCATCGAGCTGACCCGGGTGATCCGGGATCGCTGGGACTCCTCCGCCATCCCCGTGGTCTTTCTCTCGGGCGAGGACGACCTCGACAAGAAGCTTCTGGCGCTGCATGCGGGCGCTGACGATTTTCTCACCAAGCCGGTGCGCCCGCAGCAGCTGCTGGCCACGGTCAAGACCCGTATCCAACGGGCCAGGCAGGTCGCCGAGGTTGCCCTCAAACGGGCCGGCGACAACGCTGGTCGGATGGTGAACCGCAGGGCACTGCTTGAGAGCCTCGATCTGGCATTGACCGGCGGAGGCGAGAATGGCGGATTAGGCGCCCTGCTGATCCTCTGTCTGGCTGCCCCGGCAACGACAACCCCATGGGAGAGATTCGAGCAGGACCAGGCCATCGATCCCGCCTTTGAGGCTGCGATCCTTCCGCTGCTGCAGGAGGATGACCTGCTGGCCAATCTCGGCGAACAACGCCTGGCGCTGCTCTATCGGCGTGACGACGAGGTGGCGCTGAAGCACCTTGCGGAGCGCCTTTTTGAAGCTCTCTCTACCCTCCCGGGCAGCGCGGATCAGCCCCGCGTCGGTATCGCCATGATGTTGCTCAATGGAGCGAGACCTGACACCTACCGGCAGTTGAGCCGTACCGAGAAACGCGCGGAATCGGCTTGGCGACAGGGGCTGCAGGGATTCGAACTCTGCGAAGAAGAGGCGGCAAAGGTCGACCAGGCAGCGGTTGGCGGCGCCACCCCCGAGGAAAAAGCCTTCCAGGGTTCACTCAGCAAGGGTACGATTCAGCTGCAGAAGCAGCGCTATAGCGGTCGCCGGGAGAGCGCCACCGAGACCTTGGAACTCCTTCCCGTATTGGTCTCAGCAGAGGAACAGGCGGACCCCTATCAAGAGGCGGCCAAGCACGGCGCTGCCGTTGAATTCGACCGCTTCATCTGCCAACAGGCCCTGCAGCTACTCAGCGACCAAATCGACCAGGGGCGCGGGGCGCGCGTTATCTTTAAACAGTCCGCGGCGGTGATTTCGCAGCCCGATTACCTGGAGTTCCTCAAGTCGGAGCTGCGCCGACGCCAGATTGTCGGCACCGGTCTGGTGGTGGAGTTCGAACTGCCCACTCTGACCACCAATGTCAAAGGGGCAAGAGCGCTGATCGGTGAATTGTCAGGCATGGGTGTCACCGTGGCCCTCGGCAACTTCGCCTGCAACGAGCCCGCTTTCAAGATGCTGGCCTTTCTGAGGGCCGAGGCGATCAGACCCCACCGCTCATTGCTGAACATCAACGACGAGAATATCGTACATATCGCCCAGCAGGCCCACTCCATGCATGTCGAGATCATTCTACCCCGTATCTCACACCCCGGTGAGATCTCGCTGCACTGGACGGAGTATGCCGATCTCATCCAGGCCGACTCATCCGGATGGGTCTAACCCGAATGTTTCACCCGGTCGCTTGAAAAATAAACTAACTTTAGGTTTTTGCATGTTATTTCTGGAACATTAGCAAAGCACAAAGTGTAACCGGGCTTTGCTTGGTGCAAGAGGCCTCAGATATCCATGAAAAGTTATCTGCCAAGTCTGCGTACCCCGCTGCTCGCATGCCTGCTCAACCTCATTGCTTTCTCTCTGGCAGCAGGGTCGTCTGGAGCGCCCTGGTACGGTGTCGCCGATAATGGCGAGATGCGGATCGATCTCTGGTTCTTCTGGTCCGAGCACTGCCCTCATTGCCAGCGCGCCAGGCCACTGGTGGAAGCGCTGCCCCGCAGCCTGCCCTGGTTGCGCCTCCACTCCCTGGCGCTGCATGGCCGACCTGACCATGTCGAACGCTATCGAACCCTGGCCGGAACAGTGGGCCGGGAAGCGAAGAGCGTCCCCGCCATGCTGTTCTGCGGAAATATGCTGGTGGGCTGGGGCGATGATGAGCAAAGCCTGCGCCATCTGCGGCAGGCGCTGATCCGCTGCCATGAAGCGCTGACCGCCGGCCGCCCGGCCATTGCGCAGGGAGTTGAAAGTAATCCGGCAGCGGACGCCGCAGCGCCGAAACGCTCTCTGCCGCTGCTCGGCGAGATCGACGGCCGGGAGTGGTCGTTGCCTCTGTTCACCCTTGCGCTGGCCGTTCTCGACTCTTTCAATCCTTGCGCCTTCTTTGTGTTGCTGTTTCTGCTCAGTCTGTTAATCCATGCCGGATCACGGGCACGCATGCTGGCTGTCGGGGGGCTCTTCATCACTGCTTCCGGCCTGGTCTACTTCCTCTCCATGGCGGCCTGGCTCAATCTCTTCTTCCTGATCGGCCATCTCACCTGGGTAACCCTGGCGGCGGGTTTGCTGGCGCTAACGATGGGACTGCTCAACGTGAAGGATTTCTTCCTGCCTCAGCGGGGCCCCTCGCTGTCCATCGCCGAGAGCGCCAAGCCCAGACTCTTTGTTCGCATGCGCGACTTGATCGGCGCGGAATCCCTACCCGCCATGCTGGCGGCCGCCGCGGCGCTGGCGGTCGTCGCCAATCTCTACGAACTGCTCTGCACCGCCGGATTTCCTATGGTCTACACTCGTACGCTGACCCTCAGCCAGCTGCCCGCCTCTGCGCACTACCTCTACCTGGCATTCTACAACCTGATCTATATCCTGCCGCTGCTGGTGATCATGCTGTTGTTCGTCTATACCCTCGGCAGTCGCAAGCTTCAGGCGCGCGAGGGCCGTATTCTCAAACTGCTGTCGGGTTTGATGATGACTGGATTGGGTGGTGTGCTGGTCTTCGCGCCCAACCTGCTGGACCGACTCTGGACCGCAGCGGCGCTG
>JASFJY010000110.1:0-8286 GCA_050119415.1 Chromatiales bacterium
GCCGTCAAATGCACAGCCTGCGGGGACTGTGTGGATATCTGCCCCAAAGACCTCTTCTCCATCCATGCACTCGACCACAGGCTCTGGGTTGCCTGCAAGAATCTTGATTTCGGCGACACGGCCGAAATCGACTGTGAAGTGGCCTGCACCGCGTGCGAACGTTGTGCCAAAGATTCACCGGAAGGACTGATTACTATCCAGAACAACCTGGCTGTTATCGACTACAGTAAAAATGACCTGGCTTCCCGGGTCGCCACCGAGCGCTGCCCCACTGGCGCCATTGTCTGGCTCGACGACACCAAAGGCATGCTCAAGGGAGCCCAGGCCAAACGTATTATACGTGGTGAAGCTCTACCCATGCAGTAGACGTTCCGTTGGATCGTATTGGGATTCCAAGGCCATGCCTATATCAAAGCCTGAACCCCACCCAAAGAAATACATTAAACATAGAGAAGTGATCAATGTTCGGTAAAAAAGACGAAAAGACCTTCAAGTATCCCGGCATCCGTATGGCGATGGACGGCAACGGCGCGGTCATCATGTGCGAGCGCGAAGCCTCGGATGGCGCCGGAGCCTACCCCATCACCCCCTCCACCCAGATGGGCGAGTACTGGGCCGAGGAAACCGCCAAGGGTCATGTCAACATCTCCGACCGTTCTCTGATCTTCATCGAGCCCGAATCAGAGCACGCCGCCGCCGCGGTCACCGCCGGCATGTCGATGGCCGGCCTGCGCGCCACCAACTTCTCCTCCGCCCAGGGCGTGGCCTTCATGCACGAGTCGCTGTATGCCGCGGTCGGCAAGCGCCTGCCCTATGTGCTCAACATCGGCTGCCGCGCTATTACCAAGGCCTCACTCAACGTCCACTGCGGCCACGACGACTTCCACTGCATCGATGACACCGGTTTCTTCCAGGTCTTCGCCAAAGATGCCCAGGGGGCGGCGGACCTCAACTTGATCGGCCGCAAGATCGCCGAACTCTCCCTGACCCCGGCGGCGGTGGGTCAGGACGGCTTCCTCACCACCCACCTGATCGAACCCCTGCAGGTGCCCGAACGGGAGCTGATCGCCGAGTTCCTCGGCCGTCCCGACGACGAGATCGAGTGCCCCACCCCGGCGCAGAAACTGCTGTTTGGCGAGACCCGCCGCCGGGTGCCCGCCATCTGGGACGTGGACAACCCCATGCTCTCCGGCTCGGTGCAGAACCAGGACGCCTTCATGCAAACCGTGGCGGCCCAGCGCCCCTACTTCTTCCAGCACATCGCGGAGATCAGCGACCGGGTAATGGATGAATACTACGAGCTGACCGGTCGCCGCTACAATCGCATCAGCACCTACAAGGCGGAGAAGGCCGACTATCTGATCGTCGGCATGGGCTCCATGATCGTGCAGGCCCAGGGTGTGGCCGATTATCTGGAGAGGACCCGCAAGCTGAAGGTCGGCGTGGTTGATATCACCATGTTCCGCCCCTTCCCCGGCGACCAGCTGGGCAAACTGCTCAAAGGTAAGAAGGGGGTCTGCGTACTGGAGCGTACCGACCAGCCCCTGGCCGAGGATCTGCCGCTGATGCGTGAGACCCGCTCGGCTATCTCCAAGTGCATCGAGAATGGCCAGGCAGTCGCCCAGAAACGCGACCTGCCCTATCCCAACTACGCCGTCTACGAACGTCTCAGCGAGGGTCCCTGCCTCTACTCCGGCGCCTACGGCCTCGGCTCCCGCGACCTGCAGCCCGAGGCGCTGATCGGCGCGGTGGAGAACATGCTGCCCGAGGGCGCGCATCGTAAGTTCTTCTACCTCGGCATCGACTTCATGCGTGAGGCCGACACGCCCAAGCAGGAGATCCATATCCAGAATCTGCTGGAGGCCTATCCCAAGATCGGCGAGCTGGCGGTGCAAGGCTCCGAGAATCCAAACCTGATGCCGGAGGGCTCGATCACCGTGCGCATGCACTCGGTGGGCGGCTGGGGCGCCATCACCACCGGCAAGAACCTGGTCATGACCCTCTACGATCTACTCGGTTACGAGATCAAGGCCAACCCGAAATACGGTTCCGAGAAGAAAGGCCAGCCCACCACCTACTACCTGGCGGCGGCGCCTACACCGATTCCGCTCAACTGTGAATACCATTATGTGGACGTGGTGCTGAGCCCCGATCCCAACGTTTTCGGCCACTCCAACCCCCTGGCCGGTCTGAAGCAGGGCGGCACCCTGATCATCCAGTCCAACCTGGGCAGCGCCGACGAGGTGTGGCAGAGCTTCCCGCGCTGGCTGCAGCAGCAGATCGTCGACAACGAGATCCACGTCTTCTATGTGGACGGCTTCAAGATCGCCCGCGAGGAGGCCACCAATCCCGAGCTGCAACTGCGCATGCAGGGCAATGCCTTCCAGGGCGCCTTCTTCGCCGGCTCGCCGCTGATGGAGATGGCCGGCCTCGACGAGAAGAAGCTCTTCAGCGCCATCGAAGACCAGCTGGAACACAAGTTCGGCAGCAAGGGCCGTCGCGTGGTGGAGGACAACCTGCGCGTGGTGCGCCGCGGCTTCGACGAGATCCACGAGATCACCGACAAGGTGGTGGGTGCGATTGCCGAACAGCCGAAAAAAGTGGTGCCGCGCTTACCGATCATGCTCAAGCAGCTGCCGGCGGCCGACGGCATCATCTCCGACGTGCACCGCTTCTGGGAACAGACCGGCAGCTTCTACGCCACCGGCAAGGGCTCCGACAACCTGGCCGATCCCTATCAGGCCCTTTCCCTGATACCGGCCTCCACCGGTGTCTTCCGCGACATGACCCAGATCCGCTTCGACTACCCGAAGTGGGTGGCGGAGAACTGCACCGCCTGCGGCGACTGCTACTCGATCTGTCCCGACAGCGCCATCCCCGGCCTGGTCAATCGGGTGAGCGACGTCTTCAACACCGCCATCACCCGCGTCGAGACAGGCGGCCGTCCGACCCAGTACCTGCGCCGCGAGAGCCGCAATGTGGAGAAGCGCCTGCGCGAACTGATCAGCGAAGCGGGCGAGGCGGCCAATGTCCGCACCCTGTTCGATCAGGCGGTGCTGGAGACCATCGGCGCCGCCGAAGTGGAGGAGGAGCAACGCCCGGTGCTGGAGGAGGAGTTCGGCCTCTTCCTGCAGGCCATGGTCGGCTTCGACTTCTCCGTCACCAAGCCCTACTGGAGCAATCTGGAGAAGAAGAGCAAGGGCAGCGGCGGTCTCTTCTCCATCACCGTCAACCCCTACACCTGCAAGGGCTGCATGGAATGCGTTGAGATCTGCGAGGACAAGGCCCTCGTCGCCACCCACCAGGACGAGGCCGCCATCGAGAAGATGCGCAGCGACTGGGCCTTCTGGCTCGACCTGCCCACCACCGACAGCAGTTTCAACCGTATCGACGATCTGAATGAGAAGATCGGCGCCCTGCACACCCTGCTGCTGGACAAGGACAACTACAACTCCATGTCCTGCGGCGACGGCGCTTGCCTGGGCTGCGGTGAGAAGACTGTCATCCATCTCTTCACCAGCACCGTCACCGCGCTGATGCAGCCGCGGGTGAAGCAACAGGTGGAGCGGATCGAAAAATTGATCGAACAACTGGAGCAGCATGTGCGGCTGAAGCTGGCCGCCGGCGTCGACCTGAGCAGCGCCAGCGCCATCGCTGAGGCGGCCTCCAGCGAGGGTGACCTGACCCTGTCCAGCCTGAGCGAAAACCTGGACGCCGACCGTGAGAAGACCGTCATCGATCGCGAGTGGCTACAGTGGGCAACTCGACTGCTGGACCAGTTGCGTGACCTGAAGTGGCGCTATCTGGAAGGCATCACCAAGAACGGCCGCGCCGAGATGGGCATAGTCAACGCCACCGGCTGCACCTCGGTATGGGGCTCCACTTACCCCTACAACCCCTACCCCTTCCCCTGGGCCAGCCACCTGTTCCAGGACAGCCCTTCGGTTGCCATGGGCCTGTTCGAGGGTCACATGCGCAAGATGGCCGACGGCTTCGCCGCCATCCGCAAGGCGGAGCTGGAGCTGGCCGGCAAGTACAACCCGGCCGAGCACGACGACTTCTTCAAGCAGTACAACTGGAAACAGTTCACAGACGACGAGTGGCTGCTCTGCCCACCGGTGGTCTCGGTGGGCGGCGACGGCGCCATGTACGACATCGGCTTCCAGAACCTCTCCCGCGTCATGGCCTCCGGCATGCCGATCAAGGTGCTGGTGCTCGACACCCAGGTCTACTCCAACACCGGTGGCCAGGCCTGCACCTCCGGCTATATCGGCCAGGTGGCCGACATGAGCCCCTACGGCAAGGCCTGGAAGGGTAAGGAGGAGAAGCGCAAGGAGATCTCGATGATCGGCATCGCTCATCGCACCACCTATGTGCTACAGAGCACCATCAGCAACATCACCCACCTGATCGAGGGCTATATCGACGGTCTGAACAGCCGCAATCCGGCGCTGTTCAACATCTATGCGGTCTGCCCGCCGGAGCACGGCGTGGGCGATGATGTGGCCTTCCTGCAGTCGAAGCTGGCGGTGGAGAGTCGCGCCTATCCGCTGATGAAGTACGATCCGGACGCCGGTGAGTCCATCGAGGAGTGTATCGACCTGGAGGGCAATCCCGCCATGGACGACGACTGGCCGGTCTACAGCCTCAGCTACGAGAACGACAAGGGCGAGGAAGAGAAGCTGGAGGTGCCCATGACCTTCGCCGACTTCGCGCTGACCGAAGGGCGTTTTCGCAAGCAGTTCCGCAAGGCCCCGCCGGAGACCTGGAACGACGACATGGTGCCGATGCACGAATTCCTCGACATGGACGAAGACGACCAGGAGGGTAAATTCCCCTACATCTGGGGTGTGGACGGCAAAAACCGCCTGATGCGGGTCATCTGCGCCAAGGAGATCGCCCGTTCCTGCGACGAACGCCGCCACTTCTGGCGCCAGCTCAAAGGCATCGCCGGCGAACTCGGCAAGGTCGACGTTGACGCCCTGGTCAATCAGGCCAAGGTCGATATGGCCAACCGCCTCAGTTCCACCCTGCTCTCCCTAGCCGCCAGCGGCAATGCCGGCGCCCTGGCCGGATCCCTATCGGCCAACGGCGGCGGCGCTGCAGCGGCTGGCGCCGTCAGCGGCGCCGCCGAGATGGGCGACTATGAGCCGGTCTGGGTGGAGACGCCGGAGTGCACCGCCTGCGACGAATGCATCGAGATCAATCCCAAGATCTTCACCTACAATGACGAGAAGAAAGTAGAGATCGTCGATCCCAAGGCCGGCGCCTACAAGGACATCGTCAAGGCGGCGGAGAAGTGCACCGCCGGCTGCATCCACCCCGGTACTCCGTGGAATCCCTCGGAGAAGAATCTGGACAAGCTCGTGAAGCGGGCTGCGAAGTACCAGTAACCAACGGTGGCAACTGTGATTAACACTGGCATCATCTGCCTCCCCAGCCTTGGGCTGACCGACCGGTCCGCCTGCTGAGGGGAGGCGCATTATGGGATTACTAGACCTGCTGTTCGGGGCGAAGACCTTTAGCCACGGCATCCATCCACCCTATCACAAGGATACGGCGGACAAACCGATACGCCGATTACCCTTCCCAGCTCAGCTGGTGCTGCCGCTGGATCAGCATATCGGTAGGCCCGCCACCCCACGGGTCAAGAAGGGCCAGGAGGTGGTGCGCGGTGAGCCCATCGCCGAGGCCGACGGTAACTTCTCGGTGCCCCTGCACGCCCCCGCAACAGGACGGGTACGCAGCATCGAACTGATGCCGACCCCCAAGGGCCCCAAGTCCAACGCCATTGTCATCGACGTCTACGAGGGCTCGACCCAGGAGGTGCTCTGGAGCCGGCCGCGCGATATGGGTGAGCTGAGCGCTAAAGAGGTGATCCAGGCGATCCAGGAGACCGGCATGGTCGGCTTGGGCGGTGCCGCCTTCCCCTCCCACATGAAACTGACCATCCCCGAGGGGAAGCAGGTCGACACCCTGGTGATCAACGGCTGCGAGTGCGAACCCTATCTGACCTGCGATCACCGCATTATGCTGGAGCAGCCGGAGGCACTGATGCGCGGCATCCGCTATGCCATGCAGTCCACCGGTACCCGCCAGTCGATCATCGGCGTTGAGGACAATAAAATGGACGCGGTGGAGATGCTGCGCCAGCATCTGCCGAAGGGTAGCAACATTCATGTCGAGGCGGTGGAGACCAAGTATCCCCAGGGTTCCGAGAAAATGCTCATCAAGTCGGTGCTCAACCGCGAGGTGCCGGCCGGCGGCCTTCCCGCCGACGTCGGCGTGGTGGTCAACAACGTGGGCACCCTGGCCGGTCTAGGCCAGTTACTGCCGGCCGGTCAGGGTCTGATCGAGCGGGTCATCACGGTGGCGGGTCCCGGCATCGAGAAACCGGGCAACTATCTGGTCCCCCTGGGCACGCCGATCCGCCACATCCTGAAAGAGGTGGGCTACCAAGGCGCCCGCACTGAGTTCATCCTCGGCGGTCCCATGATGGGTCCGTCGGTCTCCGCCATGGATACACCGATCACCAAGGGCACCTCCGGCTTGCTGGTGCTCAACGAGCCCTCCATCGAGGAAGAGAGCCACAAGATCTGGCCCTGCATTCGCTGCGCCCGCTGTGTACAGGCCTGCCCCATGCATCTCAACCCCTCGATGATGGGCCAGCTCGCCAGTAAGCGCCGTTACGAGGAGATGGCCGAGGTATACAATCTCAACAACTGCTTCGAGTGCGGCTGTTGCTCTTATGTCTGCCCCTCCAACATCCCGCTGGTACAGTACTTCCGCATCGCCAAGGCGATCAATCGGGAGCAGGCGGCGTGATTGCGTTATAAATAACAAAACTATCCACCAGCATGAAAAAGAAACCCACCATCGAACTGCGTACCTCGCCCCACGCCCACTCAGGCGGCGATGTGGTAAGGATTATGCGCAACGTGGTCTACGCCCTGCTGCCGATCTGCGCCTTTACCATCTGGCAGTTCGGCCTCAGCGCCCTGGCTTTGCTGGCGGTGGTCACCGCCACCTGCCTGGCTAGCGAAAGGCTCTTCAACCGTCTCAGTGACAAACCGAGCACATTGGGTGACTGGTCGGCCACTATCACTGGACTGCTACTGGCCCTGACCCTGCCCCCCGGCTTCCCCCTCTGGATGGGCGCCGTGGCCGGCTTCATCGCCATCGCCATGGGCAAGGCCCTGTTCGGCGGCCTCGGCATGAACGCCTTGAATCCCGCCCTGATCGGCCGCGCCTTCGTGCAGGCGGCCTTTCCGGTTGCCATCACCACCTGGACGCCGGCCTTCTTCGAAGGGCGCTTCACCAGCTTCGTGCCCACCACCCTGACCCCGCCCTTTCTACAGTCGCCGGAGATCGGCGACTGGGTCGCCTCGGTCAAGGTGGACGCCTTCAGCGGCGCCACCCCCTTGGCGCTGCAGAAATTCGAGGGCATCCAGGCCGACACCCTGGACCTGCTGCTGGGTATCACCGCGGGCTCGGCCGGCGAGACCTCTGCCCTGCTGATCTTGCTCTGCGGCCTCTACCTGGCGTTTCGCCGCATGCTCGACTGGCGTATCCCGATCACGGTGATGGTCGGCGCCGCCGCCACCGCCGGTATCTTCTACCTGATCGATCCGGCGCAGTACCCCGACCCTCTCTTCGTGCTTCTCTCCGGCGGCCTCATGCTCGGCGCCTGGTTCATGGCCAGCGACATGGTGGGCTCCCCGGTGACCCCATTAGGCGTGATCATCTACGGCCTGTTGATCGGTGTGCTGACCGTGGTCATCCGCCTCTTCGGCGGCCTCACTGAGGGGGTGATGTACGCCATCCTGCTGGGCAACGCGGCAACCCCGCTGATCGATCAGCTCACCCAACCACGCGTCTTCGGCGCCCAGAGGGCGGGGAAATGAGTGTTTGGATATTAAGAAATAAACCACGGATAGACGCGAACCATCGCATACGAAAATTCGCGCTGATTCGCACCCATTGGCGGTTGAATAAATCCCTAGCTTTCCACCGTCCCTCACTGGAGCGCCTCGGATGAGCAGTCCCGAAGCTGAAGTCATACAGCAGCCCTCCACTCCCACCGGGCGGATGATCCGTACCCTGATGGGCATCGCCATGCTATCGGGTTTCCTAGTGGTGTTGACCTATCAGTTGACCAAACCGATCATCGCTGAGAATCAGCGCCGCGCCATCGAGGCGGCGGTGTTTCAGGTCATCCCAGGGGCCGTCACCCGCAGGGACTTCGTCCTCAACGAACAGGGGCTCAGCACGGTAACCCCCGACACC
>JASFJY010000111.1:0-8259 GCA_050119415.1 Chromatiales bacterium
ACAGAAAGGAGCTGGGTTGAGCTGAAAGATGGCAAAAACCATGGCCACCGCGGTGAGCGCCTTCTCGCCGCCCGAGAGCAGGTGAATGCTGGAGTTACGCTTGCCGGGCGGACGCGCCATGACGGTGACGCCGGTATCGAGCAGGTCTTCTCCGGTCAACTCCAGGTAGGCGTGTCCACCACCGAAGAGACGCGGAAAGAGTTCCTTGATGCCTGCATTGACTTTGTCGAAGGTCTCTTTGAAACGGGTACGGGTCTCCCGGTCGATCTTGCGGATGGCGTTCTCCAGGGTATCCAGGGAGCTGCTGATGTCGGCATGCTGCTCGTCCAGGTATTTGAGGCGCTCCGACTGCTCCTGGAACTCATCGATGGCGGCCAGGTTGATGGGGCCGAGGCGCTGAATACGCGCGGCCAGGGTCCCTTCCCTTTGCTGCCACTCAGACTCGTTGGCCCCATCCGGCATCTCGGCGAAGAGGGTCCCGATCTGCAAGCCACCCTCGTCAAGCTGCTCCTGCAGTGTCTGACGACGGACATTGACCTCCTGACGCTGCAGGCTGGCCTGGTTGAGCTGATCGCGTCGCTCCTGCACCTGTTGTTCGACCTGATGGCGTTGTCGCTCCAGCTCGCGCAACTGATTATCCAGCGTCTCCAGCGCCCTTCGCACTTCCATCAGCTCCTTCTCCACCACGGCGCGCTCGTCCAGCTTGCGGGTCAGGCCCTCCTGCTGCTCCTGCATGGGAACTTCGCTATTGGCCAGGGTGTGTTTCAACTCCTCGCGCCGCTGCGCCATCTGCCCGAGCTGGCTGCGCGCGCGCTCAAGATTCTGCACCAGGGCAGTCTGGGCGGTGCGCATCGACTCCACCTGAAGCGCCAACTGATGGGACGAGGCGCGATGGCGGTTGAGCCGTTCACGTGCCTGATTGACCTGCTCTCGTAGCTCGTCGCGCCTGCGCACCAGGGCCTCCCGGCGCTCGCCCAGGGTCTCGATCGCCTCGAGCGCGCTATGCAACCGCTCTCGCGTCTCCGCCATCAAATCCTGGTCGGAACGGATCTGCTCGGCGATCTCCGACTGTTCGTGTTGCAGCTGCTCGCGGCGCTGGCGCAAATGCTCGGCCCGTGTGCGTTTACTGCTGAGGCTGGCGCCAATCTCCGACAGGGCCCGGTTGATCTGATTAAACTGACCCTGCTGCTGCTCCCGGGTCTGCTCCGCCTGGTGCAGTCTCTCCCTGCCCTGTTCCAGAACCTCTGCCAGTTCCACCACCTGCCGCTCCTGGAACAGGAGACTCTCTTTGAGTTCGCGCAGCTCCTCCTCCCGTGCCAGCACACCGGCCTGTTCGTCACTTTCGCGGGCGATGCGCAACCAATCGCGTCCCAACCAAAAGCCGTCCGGCGTGACCACCGATTCCCCGGGTGCAAGAGCGACGCGAAGACTCAGCGCGGCGGGCAGGCTATCGGCTACCCTGACACCGGCCAGTAGGCTTTCGAGACTCCAGGGCGCATCGATCTTGCAGAGGAGGTGATCGTCGGGCCATGAGGTATTGGTGCTGCGGGGCTGCGCGTCCCACAACGTCAGTGAAGCCTTGTCGAGCTGTGGGATCTGGGACTCCAAGCTGTCGAGGTCCTCCAGGCAGACAGCTTGCAGATGAAAACCGAGTACGATCTCCACCGCCCGCTGCCAACGGGGCTCGACTTTTAGAGATTGGGCAAGACGGGCCGCTTGCTGCAGATCGCTCTGCGCCAGCCACTCCGTCACCTCCTGCTCCTGACTGCCCAACGCGGCCTGCTGCAGGGCCTCGAGAGAGGCCAGACGCCCGCGACTCGACTGCAGCTTGGCCCGCGCCTGATCGAGCTGACTGCTGAGCTGGTTGTTGCTCTCGCGCAGGCGCTTGATCTCTTCAATACGCTCGCCCAGCTGCTGATGCAGGTTGTCGGCCTCTGCCTTGCGCAGCGCCTCGTTGCCCTCCAACTCGGTGATTTCAGCCAACAGTTGAGTGTCGTTAAGGCGCCCAACCTCTTCGTCGAGCCGCTGCAGGCGCCGCTCCAGATTGCTGCCCTGCTGCTCCAGATGGTTGATGCGGGTACGCTCCACCTGGGCGGTCTGGGCCGGTTCTGACGCCTGTTGGTTAAACGCCTCCCACTCCCCTTGCCAGGCCTGCATGGCCTGTTCCGACTGGGCCAGCGACTCGGACTCGATGTGCTCCTCTTCCCGCGCCTGCTCGAGTAGCGGCGTCTGCTCCTGCAGGCTGGCAATCAGCTCCTGCAGTCGCTGCTCGTCCTGCTCCCGATGGGCCTCCGCCTCGCGCCAGGCCTGCTCAACCTGATCCAGGTCCTGCTGCTGTTGCTGGCGGTTGTCCTTGGCGAACCGGATCGCCTGCTCCAGACCGCTGATCTCGGCTCCCAGGGCATAGAAACGTCCCTGCACTTCATTGAACTGGTCGTTGACTTCGGTATGTTTTTCTCGATCGGCGTCGATGCTCGCTTCCAATTTGCGCTGATCGGCCAGGGCCGCCTCGAGCCGGTTCTGCAGCTCGGCGATTATGCGCTCCCGCTGCTGCAGATCTTCATCCAGGGCGCGCCAGCGCAGGGCCAGGAGTTCCGCCTTGACCTGACGCTCTTCCTGTTTCAGGAGCTTATATTTTTCGGCCGTGTTGGCCTGCCGCTGCAGATGCTGCAGCTGCTTGGAAACCTCGTCTCGCAGATCGGTGAGGCGTTCCAAGTTCTCCCGGGTGTGGCGAATACGGTTCTCCGTCTCGCGCCGACGCTCCTTGTATTTGGAGATGCCGGCCGCCTCCTCGAGAAATACGCGCAGATCCTCGGGGCGCGCCTCGATCAGGCGGGAGATCATCCCCTGTTCGATAATGGAGTAACTGCGGGGCCCCAGACCGGTACCAAGAAAGAGGTCTGTGATGTCACGGCGGCGGCAGCGCACCCCGTTGAGGAGGTAGAGCGACTGGCCGTCGCGGGAGACCTGCCGCTTGACGGAGATGGTATTGTATTGGGCGTACTGGCCGCCGGCCCTGCCTTCGGAGTTGTCGAAGATCAGCTCGATGGAGGCGCTGCCGACCGGCTTGCGTGCGCTGGAACCGTTGAAGATGACATCGGCCATCGACTCGCCGCGCAACATCTTGGCCGAGCTTTCGCCCATGACCCAGCGTACGGCATCGATTACATTCGATTTGCCGCAACCATTTGGACCGACGATACCCACCAGGTTGCTGGGGATGGGCACGGTTGTCGGATCGACGAACGACTTAAAGCCCGCGAGCTTGATTTTCTCCAGACGCATGGGCGGCTAAGATACACCAAACCCGGCGATTGATACAGTGTAAAACAGAAAATTAGCCACTTTAACTTTCGCTCATATCTTACTGTTTATAAAAATATTTTTTCATGGCACTTCTGGTTAGGGCATGGCTGGCGTATAATCGCGCCTCTTTTGTCTGAAAAGTGATCCGTATTATGCCCAGTCAACCGAGCAAGGACCTGGAAACATTCGACAACCCGCAACCGGAACGGGACTATAGCATCCGCATCCGCATCCCGGAATTCACCTGTCTCTGTCCCAAAACCGGCCAACCCGATTTTGCCGAGATGACACTGGAATATGTGCCGGACAAGCGGTGCGTGGAACTCAAGGCATTAAAGATGTATATCTGGTCTTTCCGCGATCAAGGCGCTTTCCATGAAGCCGTCACCAACGAGATTCTCGGCGATCTGGTGGCCGCCATCCAGCCCCGCTTCATGCGCCTGAGCGCGGAGTTCAACGTACGCGGCGGCATCTACACCACCGTGGTGGCCGAACACAAGGCCGACGATTGGAAAGCCCCGGCGCCTGTTCATCTCCCCTGAATCCTTGGACGCCTATATCGGCATCGACCTGGGCACCTCCGGTTGTCGCGGGGTTGTCATCGACCCGCGGGGGGAGGTGATCGCCGAAGCAAGCCTCGCCCTGCCGCCTTCCTGTTGCGAGGTCACCGGAGAGAGCCGCCAGCATCCCGCCGACTGGTGGGAGGCGGTGCGGCGGGTCCTCAGCCAACTGGGCCAAACGTGCCGAGATACCCCTATCCGAGCCATCGCCGTGGACGCCACCTCCTCCACCCTGCTGCTCTGTGATCCTGAGGGTGACCCGCTTACCCCCGGCCTGATGTACGACGACAGCCGTGGTCGGGTGGCCCTGAGCGAAATCAGGTCCATTGCACCGGCCGACAATCCAGTACAGAGCGCGACATCCAGTCTGGCAAAACTGCTCTATCTCAGGAACACCCTCGAGCTGCACCGCTTTCATGCGCTGCATCAGGCCGACTGGATCATGGGTAGACTCTGTGGTCGCTTTCCGCTGAGCGACGAGAACAACTGCCTGAAACTCGGCTATGATCCGTTCGAACGCCGCTGGCCTGATTGGCTGGAGACACTGGATCTGCCCCCTGGATGCCTACCGAATGTCTACCCCATCGGCACGCCGGTCGGGCGTTTGTCCCGATCAGCCGCTGAATCGACCGGTCTGTCAGACGACATCACCATCGTCACCGGCACCACCGACAGCAACGCCGCCTTCCTCGCCTCCGGCGCCGAGCGGACCGGTGATGCCGTCACCTCCCTAGGCAGCACGCTGGTGCTGAAGATACTTTCCGACAAGCCGGTGTTCGCAGCAGACTACGGCGTCTACAGCCACCGCCTGGGCGAGCGTTGGCTGGTGAGCGGCGCCTCCAACAGCGGCGGCGCCGTCTGCCGTGCCTTCTTCACAGACGAGGAGATTGCTCGGTTGACACAGGAGATGACGCCCGATCGGCCCAGCGGCCTCGATTACTACCCCCTACTACGCCCCGGGGAGCGCTTCCCCGTCAACGACAGCACGCTCAGACCGAGACTGCGGCCGCGGCCGACCGAGGACAGTCGTTTCTTTCAGGCCATACTCGAAGGCATCAGCCGAATCGAGCACAGGGGTTACCAATTACTACAACGCCTGGGTGCTCCGGCACCACGAAAGGTGATCTCTATCGGCGGCGGCGCCGCAAACGAACCCTGGCGCCGCATACGGCAGGCGATACTGGGTGTGCCGGTGGTTCGGGCCGTCCATCAGGAAGCGGCTTATGGGGCGGCGCTGCTGGCACGACAAGGAAAAAATAACGCATCAAACGCTACTTGAGCCTTGGATTGAAAGGTCACGCGTGGGCGATAACTTTCCCCAGGAATTCCTGAAGACGGGCGTCCTTCGGATTGGTGAACAGGTCCTCTGGCGGCCCCTCCTCCCGGATTTTCCCCTCGTCGAAAAAGATCACCCGATCCGCCACTTCCCGCGCGAACCCCATTTCGTGGGTTACAACCACCATGGTCATGCCCTCTTCGGCAAGCTTTTTCATGACTTCGAGAACCTCACCGACCAGTTCGGGATCCAACGCGCTGGTCGGCTCATCAAACAAAATAACTTTAGGTTGCAAAGAAAGTGCCCTGGCAATTGCCACGCGCTGTTTTTGTCCGCCGGAAAGTTGCTGCGGGTAGTGATCCGCCTTATCGGAAAGACCGACTTTTTCGAGCAGGCTTTTCCCCAGCAGATTAGCGTCGGAGACGCTTTGCTTCCTCACCTTGATCGGACCGATGGTGACGTTTCCCAAGACCGTAAGGTGCGGAAATAAATTGAAATGCTGGAACACCATGCCGGCTTCGGTTCGGATGTAATTGATGTCCGTCTTCGGATCGTCGATATCATAACCGTCAACGACGATGGTTCCAGCGCTGGCCGTTTCGAGTTTGTTGATGCAGCGTAGAACCGTGGACTTGCCGCTACCCGATGGCCCAATGATGCAGACGACCTCCCCTTCTTTCACATGAAGATCCACCCCCTTGACCACCTCATGGGAGCCGAAACTTTTATGCAATTCATTGATTCTTATCATTTTACAATCTCCCGGATGCGCCACCGCGGCGTTCTATTTTTCTCAGCACCCAAGCGATCGTCATGGTCATCGCCAAATAGGTCAGCCCCACGGTCAACCAAACCTCAAAGGCGCGAAAGTTCACGGCGATAATCTCCTGACCGACGCGAGTTAATTCCGCGACACCAATCACCACCAGCAATGATGTGTCTTTCAAACTGATGATGAACTGGTTGCCCAACGGGGGAATCATGCGACGAAAGGCCTGAGGCCAGATGATGTAGACCATGGTCTGCCACATGTTCAAACCAATTGAGCGGCCCGCTTCGGTTTGGCCTTTGTCGATGGACTGAACCGCCCCCCGAACGATCTCGGCGATATAGGCACCGGAGTTGATGGCAATGGCGATTATGCCCGCTACCAAAGACGGAACACGAATCCCCAGTGCCAGAGGGAGACCAAAATAGAGAAACATCACTTGGACGATCAACGGTGTGCCGCGAATGGTTTCAACGTAAAGTCCCGCCAACAGCCGCAAATAGCTGTGACGGGACAGTTTCATCAGGCCGAAGGCCGCGCCCAAGCCAAAGCCGAACAAGAGCCCCACGACAGTGATAAAGATGGTCAATTCAGCGCCATCCACGAGAAGTGGAAGCGTCTCCATCATGACCTTCGGTTCAAATTGGAACGACATACATATTCCTTTCAAGTCATGGGGCGGCATGGCCGCCCGGCTGTTATGAGATACTATTCAGTTTTCTTCTGATTTACTTCGGATCGGTGCCAAACCACTTGCGATACAGCTCCGCATAGGCGCCCTCCTCACGCAACTCTTTAAGGGCGGCGTTGACCTTGTTGGGCAATTCGCTGTCTTTCGGGAAAGCAATACCGTAGGACTGGCCTTGGTGCATGGTCCCCACGACCTTGACCTTGTCCTTACCGACCTTACGCATAAAGTCGGCGATCACGGGGGAGTCAAACACCACGGCATCAGCGCCACCGGACATAAGTTCCAGGAACATGGCATCGTTGTTCGGGAAGAGCTTGGTTTCCTTTGGCTTGGCGATTTCCTTTACGAAATCGGCGCTGGTGGTGGCGAGTTTGGTGGCCACTACCTTGCCCTTCAGGTCATCGAGGCCTTTGATGGAATTGTCATCCTTGCGCACCAAAATCAGCAGGCCGGCCTTGTAATAGCCATCTGAGAAAGAAACGACCTTGGCCCGTTCCGGCTTAATGGTCATCCCGGCGATGCCCACATCCAACTGATTCGTTTGAAGGCCGGGAATGATGCCATTGAAATCCATGGGCTGAAGCTCATACTCGACGCCGATTTTTTTTGCGATGGCATCCCAAAGCTCCACGTCGAATCCGGTGTGCTTGCCTGTTTCGTCCTTGAATTCAAAGGGAGGGAAGTTGGTGTCGGTCGCCACCTTGAGCGGCTCGGCGGCAGACACCCCAGTGAGCACCATGAGGCTGGCGGCAGCCCCGAGAATAAGTGTACGAATGGTCTTCATGTGCAAGTTCTCCTTGTTTGGATTTTGGTATATTTCACGCCTGCTTCATCAGGCATCGCTAAAGCCCTCTTTCCCGACAAAGGCAAAACAGATGCCAAATCAGAGGATGGAGTGTAGTGCTCTGTTATTTCAGGGGAAAATCATGCATCACCCGCCATGCACCTAACTCAATAGAGGTATGTAGAAAGCTATGGGGCACCCATCGCTATGGGACACCCATCGCATAAAGCTTTTTCTATTTTATATCAATGAGCCGAATACGGCATGCACAACGTCACGCTAATAGCTATGGCTATGCCCCCTGGTCCCGGCGTTTTTCTGCCGCTTGCTCAAACTGGGTTGGGCTATTATTTTTCCCGGGGTAAGGATGGATTCAATCGCAAATCTACATCTGAACAGCGATCCCGGCGCGATCATCGCGTTCCCGGGTGAAACATTCGAGTTAAGGCGATTATTTAAAAAATAGGGTCAGGTCCGCCCAGGCTCGCTTCGACTGCGGAAGATTGAGAAGCAACAAGACGTTTGGATTGTTGATATGGTGCGCGACACCGGACACGAGCACTCTAAGCGACGACATTTTGTCCGCTTGAATCGGCTTCTCCGGCTACCGTGATCGTCTCATATGGAGGAATATCGAGATCGCCGCCGATGAAGATGGGGCGCTGCCGATCGGGGTCTGCTGACGAATCATAAGTAAACTCATAACTTCTTCATCTTGCCCCTTTCGCCAACAACACCACTTCCACTGTCTCGATGAGGATGATCAGGTCAAGGAAGGGCCCGCTATTCTTCACATAATAGAGGTCGTATTCCAGCTTCTTGCGGTTGTCTGTCTCGTCGGAGGCATAGTGGTGCATCAGCTGTGCCCAGCCG
>JASFJY010000112.1:0-8234 GCA_050119415.1 Chromatiales bacterium
AGCGCTCAGGCTACATCGGCAGCGAACTCTTCATCGCCATTGTCGATGGGCAAGCCGCGCCCTACCGAAGCGACCTGCACCAACTCTCGGTCAACACCCTTTGCAGCAACCGGGATCTGCCCCTGCTCATGCCTTTGGGCAAGGAGAGTTCCGTCTTCAGTCTCGAGAGTAGTACCCCGGTCAGGCAGATTCGCTGTATCGGCGCACCGACCCGCCCGCGTCCCCCCAGTACCGGTGGCGCAGTCAGCTGGAGACTGGTCAACCACCTCTCCCTCAACTACCTGTCCCTGGCGGGCGAGGATCAGGCCCGCAGCACGGCGGCCCTCAAGGAACTGCTGCAGCTCTACGCGGACACCAGCGAGCCTGCCTTGCGCAAGCAGGTCGATGGGGTGGTCTCCATCGCTTCGAGAGCGGTGGACCGGCGTATGCCGAGTCCCGGCCCCATTGCCTTTGGCCGCGGTCTGGAGATTACCCTGACCCTGGACGAGGCGGCCTTTCAAGGCGTGGGCGCCTTCCTTTTCGGCGCTGTCATGGCAGAGTTTTTCCGCAAATACACCGCCATCAACTCCTTTACGGAGACGGTGATTTTGAGCCAGCAGCGGGGTGAGATCATGCGTTGGCCGGCCCGCGCCGGCTTGAGGCATATCCTATGATGTTATTCGAAGCGCTGAACAACGCTCCCTATCGCTTCAGCTTTTACCAGGCGCTGCGGCGATTCGAGTGCGAGTGTCCTCAGCAGATTCGTCTCGGGCGCACCCTGCATGCCAAGCAGGACCTCATCCGTCTGGGACAGGATCCGAGCATGGCCTTTGCCCCCTCGACCCTTGCCTCTTTCCACTGGGATAGACAGCCTGCGCCGCCGCGCCTGGGCGTCAGCTTTTTCGGTCTGCTCGGCCCCAACGGCCCGCTGCCGCTGCACCTTACCGAGATGGTCTACGAGCGGCTGCACAATGAGAAGGACACCACCCTGTCGGCCTTTCTGGACATTTTTCACCACCGCCTGCTGATCCTTTTCTATCGTGCCTGGGCGGAGAGCCAGCCAACGGTCAGCTGCGACCGGCCCGATGATGACAGTTTCGCTCACTACCTGAGTAGCCTTTTTGGTATCGGTTCCGCCCATCTGCGCCGGCGCGACGCCATGCCCGACGCGGCCAAGCTCCATTTCGCCGGACGATTCACCTGTCAGACCCGCCATGCCGAGGGGCTGGAAGCCCTGCTAAAGGCGTTTTTCCGCCTGCCTGTGCGTATCGAGGAGTTTGTCGGCGCCTGGTTCGAACTGCCGGCAGCCAGCCGTTGCCTGTTGGGCAGTACGCGCGCGGTCTGCAGTCTCGGTGTCACAGCCCTGTTGGGGGCAAGGGTGTGGCAGGCCCAGCAGCGCTTCCGCATCGTGTTCGGTCCCTTGGATATCGATGATTACCGGCGCATGCTGCCGGGGGGAAAGAGCCTGCAACGCTTGATAGCTGTGATGAGGAACTATCTGGGAGATGAGCTGGAGTGGGAACTGCAGCTGATCCTGCGCCAGCAGGAGATACCCAAACCCCGGCTCGATGGGGAGACCCAACTGGGCTGGACCAGCTGGTTGAGCCAGCAGCCCCTCGGTCGGGACGGAGACGACCTCCATCTCCGGCCCTGCGAACTCAGGAGTCAGCGGCCATGAGCGAGATCAGCCGCAGCGCGCTGTTCGGCAAGCTCAACAGCCTCGGCTACAAAGCCATGGAGAGCGCCACCGTCTTCTGCAAACTGCGGGGCAATCCCTATGTGGAGCTGGTCCATTGGCTGCAGCAGATCCTGCAGCTGCAGGACTCCGACTTGCATCGCATCCTGCGCCAGTTCAATCTCGATGCCTCCCGCCTGGCCAAGGAGGTCACCGAAGCCCTGGATGCGCTGCCACGGGGCACCTCCAGCATCACCGACCTCTCCTCTCAGGTGGAGGAGGCCACTGAGCGGGGCTGGCTCTACGGCACCTTGATGTTTGGCGACGCCCAGGTACGCACGGGCTATCTGATGATCGGCATACTCAAGACCCACAGCCTGCGCAACTCCCTGCTGCGTATCTCGGAGCAGTTCGGCAGAATCGGACTGGATATCCTCACGGAACGCTTCAGCGAAGTGGTCGAGGGCTCGCCGGAGAATGAGCTGCATGCCAGCGACGGATTCCGCCTCGGCGCCGCTGCCGCCCCCGGTGAGGCGAGCCAGGCCATGGCGCCGGCCCAGATGGGCCGCGCACAGGCCCTTGAGCAGTTCACCATCGACCTGACCGAGCGAGCCCGAGACGGCGAGCTCGATCCTATCGTCGGGCGCGACGGGGAGATTCGCCAGATCATCGACATCCTCATGCGCCGGCGCCAGAACAACCCCATACTCACCGGCGAGGCGGGCGTGGGCAAGACAGCGGTGGTGGAGGGATTCGCCCAGCGCATCGCCCGCGGCGACGTGCCACCGCCTCTGCGGGAGGTCAGCCTGCGGGTCCTCGATCTTGGGCTGCTGCAGGCCGGTGCCAGTATGAAGGGGGAGTTCGAGAACCGTTTGAAACAGTTGATCGAGGAGGTGCAGGCCTCGGAGAAACCGATCATCCTCTTCATCGACGAAGCGCATACCCTGATCGGCGCCGGCGGCAGCGCCGGCACCGGTGATGCCGCCAATCTGCTCAAGCCGGCACTCGCCCGGGGGACCCTGCGCACGGTGGCGGCCACCACCTGGGCCGAATACAAAAAGCACATAGAGAAGGACCCGGCGCTGACCCGCCGTTTCCAGGTGGTGCAGGTGGACGAACCCGACGAGGAGCGGGCCATCGGCATGATGCGGGGCATGGCCGTCACCCTGGAGGCGCACCATCGGGTGCCGATTCTGGACGAGGCGCTGGCCGCGTCGGTAAGGCTCTCGCAGCGCTATATCCCCGCCCGCCAGTTGCCCGACAAGTCGGTGAGCCTGCTCGACACCGCCTGTGCCCGGGTCGCCATCAGTCAGAGCGCGGTGCCCGCCGAGGTGGAGGATTGCCGCCGTCGCATCGAGTGCCTGGAGACTGAGCTGGAGATCGCCCTGCGCGAGCGTTGCGTCGGTATAGACAGCGGCCGGCGGGAGGCGGCGGCCCGGCAGGCCCTGGAGGCAGAGCGACAACGCCTGACAGCGTTGCAGGGCCGTTGGCAGGAGGAGAAGTTGCTGGTGGAGGAGATCCTCGAGATACAGCGGCGGCTGCGTGGTGATGACGCCACAGCGGAGGCGGCGAAGCCGCCCAAGGAGGGTGACTCCGAGCCGCTGTCGCAGCCGGTTGCTGAGGAGGACGCGGCGCCGCCTGCGGACCTGCTGTCACGTCTCAACGCCTGTCAGACCAGCCTTGCCCAACTGCAGGGGGAAGATCCCCTGATTCTGCCCGGCGTCGACGCTCAGGCGGTGGCTACAGTGGTCGGGGACTGGACCGGCATACCGGTGGGGCGCATGGTGAAGGATGAGATCGAGACCGTACTCGGCCTTGACGAGACCCTGGCCCGGCGCATCATCGGTCAGGATCATGCCCTGCGCATGATCGCCAACCGGGTACAGACAGCGCGCGCCGACCTGGACAATCCCGACAAGCCGGTCGGGGTCTTCCTGTTGTGCGGACCCTCCGGTGTCGGCAAGACCGAGACCGGTCTGGCCCTGGCCGAGGTCCTCTATGGCGGCGAGCAGAACATCATCACCCTCAACATGAGCGAGTTTCAGGAGGCCCATACCGTCTCCACCCTCAAGGGCTCGCCGCCGGGCTATGTGGGCTACGGCGAAGGGGGTGTGCTCACCGAAGCGGTGCGCCGCAAACCCTACAGCGTGATCCTGCTTGACGAGGTGGAGAAGGCCCATGCCGATGTCCACGAGATCTTCTTCCAGGTCTTCGACAAGGGTTGGATGGAGGACGGGGAGGGCCGCCGCATAGACTTCAAGAACAGTCTCATTCTGCTGACCTCCAATGTGGGTAGCGAGCTGATCGAAGGCCTCTGCCGGGATCCCGAGCTGCTGCCGCAACCTGACGCCGTGGCCCGTGCCCTGCGCGAGCCCCTGTTGAAGGTCTTTCCGGCGGCACTGTTGGGTCGTCTGGCGGTCGTCCCCTACTACCCCCTGGGCGACGAGATCCTGGCCCGGGTGGTTCGTCTGCAGCTCGAGCGTATTCAGCAGCGTGTGCTGCGCAATCATGCCATTGCATTGAGCTACGACGACGCAGTGGTGGCGCTGATCATCGGTCGTTGCACCGAGCTGGAGAGTGGCGCGCGTATGGTGGATGCCATCCTCACCAACAACCTGCTGCCGGAGATCAGCCGCTATCTGTTGACTCAGAAACTGGGGGATAGTCAGGTGGAGGGGATTCATGTGGGCACCGAGGGGGGTGAATTCCGCTTCAGTTTCGGCAAGCCCCCGGCGCAGGCGGTGTTACATCAAGCCTACAGTGTGGAGGAGCGGCAATCCCCATGAACGGATCTATGCAGAGCCCTACACTGCTGTTACAGGTGACCCGGATTGCCGGCGAGCCAGCGTCCCAACCCTTGCAGGCCATCTTCAATCCTCAGGGCGGCACCATCGGCCGTCGCGAGGACAACGATTGGGTGCTGCCCGATCCGCAGCGTTTTATCTCAGGCCGCCATGCCCTGATCAGTTTCGTCGACGGTCACTATAGGGTTACGGATGTGAGCTCCAACGGCGTCTATATAAACCATGCCGAGACCCCCCTGGGGAACGAGGGGCAGGCGTCGCTGCAGCAGGGGGATACCCTTACCATCGGTGAATACGAAATCAGTGTCAGATTGCAGTCGCCGGTGATTCAGGCGGTGGACGCCGACAGTTTCGACGCCCTGGAGGATCCCTATGCCCGTCTGTTGCACGAGAATGCCGGTATCCACCTCGAGCAAGACCTCCCTCCCTTGGATGCCGGTCCGAATCCGGCAGCGTCAGAGTCGGGTTTCTCCCTGGAAGAGGTCCTGGAGCCGGATCTCGAAAGTGATGTGCCAGCCAACTCGACACAGCCGCCGAGCGCCGCCAGCGAGTCCGACCATATCTCCGATCTCAACACCTTTTTCAGTGGACCTGCTCTGATCCCCGAGGGTTGGCAGATGGAGGATGAGGCCGCCGCAACCGGGTCGCCGTCGGCCGATCCGACTTACGAAGCCCCGAATCCTCTTCAGCAGCCTCATCATGCACCGCCTCTCGGCGCTGACGACAGGGGGACGGAACACACCGCAGCGGGAGACTACCGGAGCACTGCCAAGGCGACCGGCGCCAGCGCATCCGCGCCTCACGGGGAGGAGGTCTTGCGCGAGGCACTGGCGCGGGGGATGGGTCTCTCCCGTTCCCTGCTGGACGAACTTCCCCTGTCAGAGATGTTGGAGAATCTGGGGCGCATCGTGCGCAGCAACGTGGAGGGTGCCGTGTCGATACTGCGGGCGCGGGCGCAGATGAAGAGCGAGTTCCGTATGTCCCAGACCATGATCAGGCCGGTGGAGAACAATCCCCTGAAGTTCTCCGTCAACACCGAAGAGGCCCTGCGGCATATCATCGACCCGCGCCCGAACAGTGGCTATCTGTCGCCGCTTGCGGCGTTTCGCGAAGCCCATGAAGACACCGAGGCACATATGCTGGCAGTAATGGTCGGCATGCAGTCGGCGCTCAAAGCGGTACTGCTGCGTTTCAAGCCAGAGAACCTGGAGCAGCGCCTGCAACAGAAGGCCCTGCTGGACAAGGTGCCACTCTATCGCCGGGCCAAGAGCTGGGAACTCTTCAACGATCTCTATAGCGGAATCGCCAATGAAGTGGAGGACGACTTCCAGCAGGTGTTCGGCCGTGCTTTCTCCCAGGCCTACGAGGCACAGATTCGTCGGCTCGCCAATCTGAAAAACAGTAACAACGAAACAACCGCCCAACACAGGAACTGAACGATGTTGCGAAACTCACGATATCTGGCGCTCATTGTGGTGCTCCTCTTATTGAAATTGATGACAGGTTGCTCGAGTGTGTCGACCATCGAGGCCAGGCTGCATGCGCACGAGGCCCTCAACCCGGACATCAACGGCCGACCCTCACCCCTGGCTGTTCGCTTCTATGAGTTGAAGTCGCTCAGCGTCTTCAACACGGCCGACTTCTTCAACCTTTTCGAGCAGGACGTGGCCCTGCTGGGCGATGAGCTGCAGATGCGCGACGAGTTTGCATTTCAACCGGGCGAGACCAAGCGTTTGCAACGGGACCTGCGTATCGACACCCGCTATCTCGGCATCGTCGGCGCCTACCGGGATATCGAGAACGCTCGCTGGCGACACAGTGTCGAGGTCGAGCCGGGCGAAGACCTGGAGCTGGTCATCGAGTTCGGCGCCAAGGGTATAGATATCAGGAAGGAGGAGTAGCCATGTCCCGTTCAGAGAGTCCTATCACCACCGCTCGCAGGCAGTTAGGGCCTGTTAACAGGTTTTAGCTTATGTCATGGATGTCTAGGATCGTCTGGTCGGAGGGCATGTTCCTGCGCCCCCAGCATTTCCAGCAGCAGGAACGCTTTCTGGAACATCTGATTCAGGGCCGGGTTACCGATCTGACACCTTTCGGCTGGGGCTATACCCATCTCAAGCTCGACCGCCAGGCGCTGGCGTTGGGACGGCTGGCGGTGGAGTCGTGTCGCGGTGTGTTGCCGGACGGCACCCCCTTCGACATCCCCGGTGACGATGCTCCGCCGGCGCCCCTGGAGATTCCCGCCGAGCAGAAGGGGGGGGTCGTCTATCTGGCGCTGCCTCTATCTCGACCGGGTATGAGTCAGGTGCGCTATGAGGATCAGGAGGCGGGTCTGGAGCGCTACCTGGTCGACGAAATTGAGATCAGGGACGCCATCTCGGGTTATACCAATAACGTCACCATGCAGGTGGCGAGACCCACCTTTCGCCTGCTGGTGGGCGGCGATGAACTCGATGAGTTCGCCCACCTGGGATTGGCACGTGTGGTGGAGCGGCGCTCCGACGATATGCTGTTGCTGGATGAGGAGTTCATTCCCCCCTGCCTGGACTGCCAGGTCTCCTCCCGCCTCGCCGGTTTTCTGCATGAGATCGAGGGGTTGCTGCACCATCGCGCCGACGCCCTCGCCTCGCGCCTGGTGGAGGGTGGCAAAGGAGTCGCCGAGATGGCCGATTTTCTCATGCTGCAGGTGGTCAACCGCTATCAGCCCCTGTTCACGCATCTGGGACTTATCGGGCCGACCCATCCGCTCGACCTCTATGTTCAGGGTCTGCAGCTGGCTGGCGAGCTGGCCACCTTTACCAGCGGCGCAAAGCGGCCGCCCGTCTTTGATGCCTACCGACACCAGGCGCTGCAGGAGACATTCACCCCCCTGATGCGGGAGCTGCGTCGTTCCCTCAGCATGGTGCTGGAACAGAAGGCCCAGATCATTCCCCTGGAAGAGCGCAAGTACGGTATTCGTGTGGCCAACCTGGAGGACCGCTCTCTGTTGGGCAGCGCCAACTTCGTACTGGCGGTCAACGCCAGTATGGCGACTGAGATCCTGCAGCGGCGTTTCCCTGGCCAGGTCAAGATCGGGCCGGTGGAGAAGATCCGCGATCTGGTCAATCTGCAGCTGCCGGGTATCGGGCTGCGCCAGCTCTCCGTCGCCCCCAGGCAGATTCCTTACAACGCAGGATTCAGTTATTTCGAACTGGACAAGAGCAACGACTACTGGAAGCTGCTGGAGGGCTCCGGCGGCTGTGCCCTGCACATAGGCGGCGAGTTCCCCGGACTCGAACTGGAGCTCTGGGCCATCAAGGGGAATTGAGTGGGATATTGGCGGGTGCAATTGGCTAAACGGTACTTTAGCGAACATTTTTTGTATTTGGGACTGTTTAGGAACTCAATGAGCCAATTTATGGAGAAAATATGAAATTACCTAAATGGAATGCTCTAAAAGTTCATTACCCTGCTTTGGATGCCAGTACCGTATTTAAAAATATAGGTGGCAAGGTCGAACTAAACCATGACATTGGCGTGTTTAGCAATGCTTGTGCTACGCGAGTTTCTAAAGCGCTTAATGGAATTGGCGGTGTTCATTCAATACCTTATTTTCAGGATATCGGCCCCAATGGAAAGCTAGCCCGAATGTTTCATCCGGGAACGCGATGATCGTGCCGGGATCGTCGTTCAGATGCGGATTTGCGATTGAGTCAATAGCAAGCTATTGATGATTGAGCAAATACCGCAGCTGGACGGCGAGATCGGTGCGAGGGCGCGTTTAGCGTAGGTCGGTT
>JASFJY010000113.1:0-8231 GCA_050119415.1 Chromatiales bacterium
AGTTTCCAGCGCATCAGGTGAGTTGATGACGGCAGAAAGCAAACTTGCCTCTGCTTCGGTCACTGTAGCTGAAAAAGAAGACTCAGCTTATCAACATTGGTATTTCAATCCAGTATCGGCGACCTGTAATAATGTTGCAGTGAGGCTCGATGGAGGTGCAGGAAAAGGGGAAGTTGCTCTTACCTGGGAGAAGCCGCTAGGAAATATCGAGCAGATGGAAATTTACTACGACACGGATTCGAATCCGGAAGGCCGAACGCTTCTTGCAACTGTTGATGAAACTTCGCGCAGCTATACAGCCACAGGGCTGGAAAATGGCGTTGCTTACTGGTTTTGGGTTGCTTATAAGTCAGATGGAGTTTCCTATAACAGTAATGCATTTCAATCAACGCCCCATGACAGATATCCAGTGCTGTCTCAAATTGCTAACCCGATTAAAACAGAACTGGAAGATTATAAGGATGATCTTCTAACGGGCACACTGGCTGAGGATAAAGTAATTGCCGACAATGTCATTTCTTGGCAAATGCCTCATGGCGGTTTTTACAAAAATAAAGCAGCCGTATACGAACAAGCCTGGGACGGCGAGAGTACACGCTCCAAGTGGTATAATGAAGTTGCCAATGAAGATGGCACCACAACAAAGGTTGAGTTGGGAACAATAGACAACGATGCAACGGTAAAGGAATTATTGTTCCTGGCCGATGTTTATCAGCGTAGTGGCGAGATAAAATATCGGGATGCAGCGCGTAAAGCTTTGGATTTTCTGTTGACCATGCAATATGACAAGGGTGGATTTCCGCAGGTTTACCCCAAGCGAGCAGTCACAGAATACAGCAACTATGTCACCTTTAATGATAGCGCTATGATTCGCGTTATGTATTTGCTCGATCGTATTGTCGAGGCTAATTGGCCACTGAATGGTGATGTTTTCACTCAAGAACAGCGTTCTGACTCCAAGCGGGTTGTCAAAAAAGGGGTTAAATACATCAGAAGAGCACAGATCTTTCTGGACGGTGAAAGGACAATTTGGAGTGCCCAGCATGATCCGGAAAACTATGCTCCACTGGGTGGCCGTTCTTTTGAATTGCCGGCGCGAAACGGCAAAGCATCTGCGCTTATCGCGGCATATATGATGTCGATTCCACAAACGCAGGACATTAAAGAGGTTGTTGACGGTGCACTTGCGTTCTATCGCAACCCTGAAGTCCAGGAAGCTAATAAAAAGTACAAGAAAAGAGCTAAGAATAGTACAGACGATACCTATAACCCAATCCAGCCTGCTGAAGGTAAAACTATGTGGTACAGGTGCTACGAGCTTACTAGTAATGCTTCGTTCTTTAGTGGTAATTTGCCGACAGATAATCCACCGGGAAATGGTAAGCAATATGACATCATGGACATTGAACCAAAGCGTCGTTATGGCTATGAATGGGCAGGGAGCTATGGCTCAATATTACTGAAGTATGCCAAAAAGGTCGGTTATACTACAGAGTAAGCAAATGTTGAGTGCGGCATGATTCGTATCGAATAGCCGCACTCAAGTTTTAATCGAATTCCTGAGAGGCGTTTTCATGCCTCGCTGTTGGTCGGCATACCGCGTCTGAACATGCCCTCGCACCGGTCTCGCCGTCCGACTGCGTTATTTGCTGAAACATCAATAGCTTGCTATTTATTCAATTGCTAATCTGTATCTCAACGGCGATCACGGCGTGATCATCGCGTTCCCGGATGAAACATTCGGGCTAGAATGGTAAGGAGTTAGGGGTGCCATAAGGACCATAAGCTAACGATAGGGGGCTGTGAATGAGTGCAAGATTGATTATGGATTCCAATCCGGTCCGTATTCATCCGCAGGACACCATCGGTATCGCGGCAAGAAAGATAATGCGCCGGCGTTATCGCAATCTGCCGGTGGTCGACGACGAGCAGCGATTTCTGGGCGTCGTCAATGTCAATGACATGCTACGCCTGATTTTACCGCCGCAGGCGACCAGTCAGAGTATCAGTGCCGCTGTGCAGCGCTATCAGAACCTGTCGATCGAAGATCTGCGGGAAAACATGGATCAATTGCTGGAGCATCCCATTGCTCCCCATATCGACAAAGAGGTGGTGACCGTAGCCCCGGAGACCTCATTGATAGAAACCCTGTTGACCATGTACCACCAGGAGCAGAATCTTCCAGTGGTCGATCCAGAGACCGGCAAACTCGAGGGCATGATCGCCTACTACGACATCGGCGACATGCTGCTGCAGGGCGGATATGCACAGCCCCTCTGACCTGCCAGCGGTAGCGGATCTGAATCCTTGCTGCATTTTTCGTTCAGCTTAGGACGAGATGAAATGTTCCGGATCAAGGCGAAAAGCGCACGTAATTGCCCGCTATTAAGAAGCTTTTCTCAGTGTCCTTCATAGAGCCGGTCCAACTCCGCCATGTAGCGATCCAGAATCGACTTGCGCTTGAGCTTCATGGTCGGAGTGACCAGGCCGTTCTCGATACTCCAGGGCTCTTTGGCTACGGATAGGCGAAGGATCTTTGCATGGCCGGGGAAGTTGTCGAGCTGGGCGTTCATCCGTTGCAGCAACAGCTCTTCCTGTTGCTGGGTTACCTGGGCGGGATCGATGCCTTGCGTTGCGGCCGTCTCCGGGTTGAGTACCACCAGAGCGCTCAGATAGGGCTTGCCTTCGCCGATGATCAACACCTGCTCGAAGAGGTTGTCCATAGTGATGCACATCTCCATGTCGGCCGGCGGCACCTTCTCGCCATTGGCCATGACGATGATCTCTTTCAGACGGCCGGTGATGAAGATGTGGCCGTCCTCGTATTTGACCTTGTCGCCGGTATGCATCCAGCCCTCCGAGTCGATGGCCTCGGCGGTCGCCTTGGCGTTGTTCCAGTAACCGAGCATGACGTTCGGCGCGCGCACCAACAGCTCTTCCGCATCAGTGATCTTGAACTCGACACCGGGGAAGGGGATGCCGACACTGGCCGGTATATTGTCTTTCGGGGTATTGGCAGTGAGGATAGGGCTGGTTTCGGTCAGGCCATAGCCCTGGGTGATCGGTACGCCCAGACCGACGAAGATCTTGGCGATCTCGGGTAGCAGCGGGGCGCCGCCGGAGACGGCCATGCGCAGACGACCACCCAGTTTTTCGCGGACCTTGCCAGCCACCAGCTTATCGAACAGCGGCCAGAGGGCGAGTCTCGGCGACCAGGATTTGCGGCCTTGGGCGTGTTCGAAACGCTGCCAGCCGGTTTCCACCGCGGCATGGAATATGGATCGGGCGACGGCGGAATCCTGCTGCAGCTTCTCCTGGATCTTGGCGTAGACGCGTTCATAGATTCGGGGAACGGAGATCAGCATCGTCGGTTTGATGGTTTGCAGGTCTTCAGCCAACTGAGGAATGGAGCGGCTGAAGGCCACGCTGGACCCCGCCACCAGCGGCAGAATGAAACCGACGGTCCGTTCCAGGGTGTGGGAGAGGGGCAGAAAGGAGAGAAAACTGTCGCTCGGGTAGACATCGATGATCTTCAGCCCGCTCTCGATATCCCACAGGATATTGCGATGGCTCAGCATAACCCCCTTGGCGCGCCCGGTAGTGCCGGAAGTGTAGACGATGGTGGCCAGGGTTTCACTGGGCACCTCGATCGCCTGGGGTTCGGGCAGACCACTCTCAGGCAGCCATTTGTCGAGACACAGCAGTCGGGGTTGCAGGTCATGGGGATCGACCTCCTCCAGGGTGACGATGCGTTTGAGGCCTGCCAGCTGATTGCTGATCTTCTGCAGATCCTGCCACTGTTCATTATTCTCCAGCAACAACAGACGCACGCCCGCATCCTGCAGGATATAGCCGATGTTCTCCGCCCGATCGTTGGTATAGAGGGGCACAGTGACCAGCCCCAAACCCAGGGCCGCCAAATCGAAGGTTACCCATTCGATGCTATTGCGCAACAGCATCGCCACCCGGTCGCCGGGATTGAGACCCTCGCTCTGCAACGCCGCCTGCCAGCGGGCGACCAGCCGCCCCATCTGTGCCCAGGTGACCGCCTGCCAGGCTGACCTCTCCTTGTCGTACTGCTGATAGGCGACCTTATCGGCTGAGCGGTGTATGCGTTCTACAAAGACACCCGCGAGCGTGTCGGCGTCTTTTAACTGGATGTAGTCGGTTTTTTCTTTGTTCATGGCGTGCTTGTCACTATTTGTTCTTTCATTGCCATCGATCTTCCCGTCATTTCAACCTGAATTCATGGGTTGAGAGGGAGTGCGGCGTGCAACATTCGGGTTAGACGGACCAAGAGCTTGTGCGATGCGCCCTGATGAACTTAAGGATTCAGTTTCTAGTGTGAACGAATCGATAAAATGTAACACCTCAAACCTCGCTCAGATGGGTCCAGCCGGAATCGGGATGAAACCTGTCGCCATGTTGACGTTCCAGGGCTTCGAGACGACGCTGCTGCTGCTCCAAACCGCCACGGCGGATGGTGTGTAGGGGACCGCCGAGAAAGGGGGCGTAGCCGGTGCCGAAGATGACACCGGCGTCGAGCAGATCGGCATCCTCCACCACCCCTTCGCGCAGACAGGCGACAGATTCGTTGAGCAGGCGCAAGATCATGCGGTCCGCTAGATCGGCAGGCGCTTGGAATCCACGGGGGATCTTTTCGCGCCGGATGCGGCCTTTTTCGTAACTATAGAAACCCTGTCCTGACTTCTTGCCCAGGTTTTTCTCTTCCACCACCCGCTTTTCCAGCAATTGGGGAATCGCCAGGTCGAACAGAGGGGCCAGTCTTTTCGCCACTGCCAGACAGACGTCGAGGCCGACCGTATCGGCCAGTTCGATCGGTCCCATGGGCATGCCGAAATCGACCGCTGCGCGATCGATGGCGGGTGCAGGCACCCCTTCGTGCAGCAGGCTTATCGACTCCAGCAGATAGGGCATCAGGATGCGGTTGACCAGGAAGCCGGGGCTGCTGCTTACCGGCAGGGGCAGGCGGTCGATACGGCGCACGAAGGCGGCGCCAAGGTCGATCAATGTCGGGTCGGTTGCTTCGCCTCGGACAACCTCCACCAGCCGCATCTTGGCCACCGGATTGAAGAAGTGGAGACCGATCAGCCGTTGCGGACTATCCAGCGCCTGCGTGATCTGTTCAAGCGGTATGCTGGAGGTGTTGGTGGCCATGATGGCATCGGGTCTGAGCTGCTGTTGCAGATCGTGCAAGAGTTGCTGCTTGGCTTCCAGATCCTCGTAGATCGCCTCGATGGCGACATCGGCCCGGCCGATGCCGTAGCCCTTCGGGTCGGGCGTCAGCCTGTCCATGGCGGCCCTGACCAGCCGCTTCGAGCCTAGCTTACGCTCGAACAGCTGATGGGCCCGCGCCACTGCCTGGCTGAGGAAACGGGACTGACGGTCCTGCAGAGTGACGCGCAGGCCCTTGAGCGCACACCAGGCGGCGATGTCGCCGCCCATGATGCCGCCACCCACCACATGCAGGTGTTGCGGTTTGAAGTCGAGACTGCCGCCGAGGGACTTGAGCCTCTCCTGCAGGAAGAAAACCCGGATCAGGTTCTGCGCCGTCTCGCCGGTCAGCAAGCGACTGACCTCCGATGCCTCGCTATCCAACAGGGCGTCGGCATTGCCGCCGTGGGCCTTCCAGTGGTCGATCAGGGCATAAGGGGCCGGATAGTGTTGCGGTTTGGCATGATGGGCCGTCTGGCGCGCCAGCAGGGGGGCGAGCAGATGGCGCGCCGGCAGCGTATTGAGCAGACGCCGCTGCCAGGAGGCCCGCTGAGGCGTCGGCCGGTGCTGGATCATGTCGATGGCGTTTTGCTCCAGCTGCCGATCGGGCACTGCCCGATCGACCAGTCCGAGCTTAAGCGCCTGGCGTCCGCTGACGCTGCGTCCGCTGAGCATTAACTTCATGGCCGGCAGGGCGCCGATGCACTCGATACTGCGCAAGGTGCCGCCGTAGCCGGGAAAGATACCGAGACGAACCTCGGGGAATGCCAGTCTGGTGGCCTCGTCGTCACGCGCCACCCGGTAGTCGCAACAGAGGGCCAATTCCAGTCCACCGCCGAGACAAAAGCCGTGGATCAGCGCCAGGGTCGGCAGCGGCAGCTTGGCAAGACGCTCAAAGAGAGCATGGACCTGGCGGATATGCACCTGCGCATCGCCTCGCTGTAGGCCGCTCTTGAAGCTGCTCACATCGGCGCCAGCGATAAATCCGCCGGTCTTGTCGGAGAGGATGATGAGTCCACGCGGTGTGTCGGCCTCCAGTTCATCGAGCACGCTGGCCAACTCTTCGAGCAGTTCCTGAGAGAGGATGTTGATCGGGCTATCGGCATGGTCGAAGTGGAGCCAGGCGATACCCTGCTCGTCATTGAGCAGTCGCAGATGTCTGTTCATGACGCCGCCTCCAGCAACATGGCGCCACCCTGACCGCCGCCGATGCAGAGGCTGGCGATGCCCCGTTTCGCCTTGTTGGTTTCGAGTGTCTTGAGCAGATGCAGCACCAGTCGGGCTCCGCTGGCGCCGACCGGGTGACCAGTACTGATGGCACCGCCATCCACATTGAGCCGTTCCTCCGGAATAGGTGCGGGCGTGCCATCCAGACCGACCTCCTCGCGCATGTAGGCAGCATCCTGCCAAGCGGCCTGACAGGCCAGTACCTGGGCGGCGAAGGCCTCGTTGATCTCCCAATAGTCGATCGCTTCACTCTCCAGCTTCTGGCGTTGCAACAGCTGACCCATGGCGTGCACCGGACCCAGCCCCATCTGGCTGGGATCGAGAGCCGACCACTGGCTGGCAACGACCCGGCCCAGCACTGGCAGGCTGTAACGTTTGACCGCCGCGGCGGAGGCGAGCAGCAGCAACGCCGCGCCGTCAGTGATCTGGGCGCTGTTGCCGGCGGTGACCCGGCCTACCGGGCGGTCGAAGGCGGGCTTCAGCTTGGCCAGCTTCTCCAGGCTGCTCTCGCGTCGCAGTCCGTTGTCGCTTTCATAGAGGGTTCCGTCGCTGTCGTAGAGGGGCTCTATCTCGGCCAGTCGTCCGTTGTCGAGCGCATCTGCCAGGCGTTGATGGCTGCAGAGGGCGAAACGGTCCATCGCCTCTCGTTCGATAGCGAAGCGCCAGGCCAGCTTCTCCGCCGTCTGGCCCATGGAGAGCCCGACCAGAGGATCGGTGAGTCCCCGTAACAGGGCGATGACAAGTTGGAAGTGTCGGGGGCGCAGGGACGCTAGTTGACGTCCCTTGGCAATCGCGCTGCGCGAGCGGTTCCAATCGGCCAGCCAGGCCACCATGTTATCGTTCAACTGTACCGGGTGGTGGCTCATCGATTCGGTGCCGCCGGCAAGCACCAGTTCTGCCCGGCCGCAGGCGATGTCAAGGGCGGCGCTGTCCACCGCCTGCATGCCGGAGGCACAGTTGCGTTGTACCGTCCAGGCGGGTACCTTGTCGCCGCAACCGAGACGCAGCGCCACCACGCGGGCGATGTTGGTTTCGTCGGGATCCGGGCCGATACAACCCAGAATCACCTCGTCCAACTGCTCCGGTGGGAAGGGTTGCCGAAGCAGTAGCGGACGACCGGCGGCCAGCGCCAGATCGGAGGCGTGGAAGGGACCGGGTTTGCCCTGGACCTTGAGGAAAGGGGTGCGGCTGCCATCTACCACATAGACCGGGTGGGTGGCATCGGACTGCGTACTCATTTTGTTCTCTCCTCCCGTCGCAATCCTTGACTGGATCAGGCGACGGGATCAGGCGACACCCAGCCGATGCAGCAGCGACGCTTTATCGCCACTCTTTTTCTCTTCCATCTCTTGTTCGCTGAGGCCGTCGAAGGCGTTGACCTGGATGATGCGGTCAGCTAGCGCTTGGACTGTTTGCAGGGTCTCCCGGTCTTTCTCGCTGAGGATGCCCAAGTTGATTGCCTCCTCAATCAGTGCGGCTTCGTCGTCGGCCTTGAGCTGACCGGCGCGTTTGGCCCGGCGCAGGGTTCTCTCGAGCGGTATCGCTTCGGCGACAGCGACCAGGGCCTGTTCCAGTTGGCCGAAGCGCAGCTGCGGATTCAGGGTGGTGAAGACGCCCAGGGTGAGGCGGTCGCGCACTTCACTCGGGCGCAGCAGCAGGGTGGCGACCCGGTGGTCGAGTCGATCGGTCGGCTGGTGGAAAGGCAGGCCGCTGGGGAAAATCACCAGCCGTAACAGCCAGGCCAGGGGGCGCATCGGAAGATTGCGCAG
>JASFJY010000114.1:0-8219 GCA_050119415.1 Chromatiales bacterium
GATTGCAAGCTGTGTAGAGCGGTCGAGCCTTAGAGACTCGTTTTGCGAAACACCATGGCGTTTGAGGTCCAGTTTCGGCAAGGTGCTCCAGATGGTCGATGTGAACTGATGATAGTCGCCCCAGCCCTCTGGAATGCACTCAACCGATGATTTCTGCTTCAGACAGTTGTCCCAGAATTCACTAATGTTGGAACCCAGAGGGGTGACTAGGCCCATCCCGCTGACGACTACTCGTTTATTTTTCATTATGGAATACTTCTTATAAATCCACTTCTTATTAATCCACTTCTTATAAATCCACTTCTTATAAATCCACTTCTTATAAATCCACTTATTATAAATCCACTTATTATAAATCCACTTATTATAAATCCACTTCGTGTCTCAGGAGGGAGGGAGGGAGTGTGTTCGTTGTGTTTTTGAGCTGCGTTTCGATGACGTCGATGATCTCTCCGATATTCGTTATTCCAGTCGCCTCCTCCATGGGGAGGATCGCTCCGAAGTGATCTTCGAGTTCCATCATGAGCGAGATATTGTCCATCGAATCAGCTCCCAAGTCGTTACGAAGATGTGTCGTTATGGTGATGGTATTGGGATCAGCCTCCGGGAAAGTCTTCTTTATGGCTATTTGAACATTCTGAAGAATCTCATCCCTTGTCATGGTTACTCCTTATATTTCATATGTCCAAGTTCGATATTAATAGTTAAGCATGTTTTGCCAAGTTTTGATGCGGCAATATACCGCACCAACAGATGCTATTGATTCTAGCTGTGCTTAATCCGAATGTTTCACCCGGTCGCTTAGATAAATAAACTAACTTATAGTTTTTGCTTGCTATTTTTGGAATATAAGCAAAGTACAAAGTGTAAGCGACCTACGCTGAACGCGCCCTTCCTCCGGTCTCGCCGTCCAGCTGCGGTATTTGTTCAATCATTAATAGCTAGAGCTATTAATTCAATTGCGAACTCGCGTCTGAACGACGATCCCGGCGCGATCATCGTGTTCCCGGATGAAACATTCTGGTTAGAGTGTCAATCTCCTCACCGTCCAAATCCAGCGCCATCACCCTGTCCCGAATGCGGACCGCAGTATGACAAATAGTGGCGGTTACCGTATTCGGGAAAGAGTGATAAAGTGAACTTGGTTGGAATGTGTTGTCTTTCAATGTAATGGAAATAAATTCTGCTTAAAAGCTAATCAATCGATAAATTTGTCTAGAAAATATCTTGCAGTTCTGTCCAGTTGGTCATGATTGTGTCCTCAACCACGCCGTCGCCGTCTGCATCGATATCGATTTGTATGTTGACACCGTCCGGCTGGGCTATGACCCAAGCTTGGCTGCCAAGCGCGCCGGTGAGATGCAGTTCGCCTGCTGTCGGATTACCCGCACTGACGTCGTAGTTGCCAGTAAATGGGGTGGTCGTTGTGAAGGATGCATTGATACTGACGAAAGGAATGGCAATCTCAATCGTGCCTTGCGATGAAACGCTGTAATCTTGCGTATCGTTTTCCTCGAGTTCTATTAAGTAGTCGGACAGGGTGAGCGAATTGTTTTTGCTGGCAGAGCCGAAGGAGATGCTCATTAACGCGCCGTTTATTTGCGCGGCCCTTTCGCCATACACGTTTTCGTTGATAAGCATGGATAAGTCGCCGTTGCTAGTAAAGGCGGTGCCTTGGTTCTCAACTTGAAAATCGGTAAGCTCGGTAAGCATACCCAGCTCGTAGGGTGGTGTGCCGGTAAAGCCTTCGGTGATCTGTGTCAAGGTGATCCCGATCGTCCCATTGATGATAAGGTCAGAGTCGTAAGTGCAGTTGCCAAATGAAAAAGAGACGGTGTCACCGGCCGAGAGATTTGATTCATCGGCAATTTCACCTGCTATCTGGAGATTGCAATCAAATGCCTTGTTTGCCGTGGCGGCTGACACGTTGGATATGTTGCGGCCCATGAGCCTGTTTTGCTGCTGTATAAGCGTAAGCTGTTCGATGATGAAATCGGAATAGATGAACTTGCCTGATGCGGCATCATCGGAACTGCTAATTACAGTTCCACTCTGCATAGGCAATCCCTTAACGGCATCAACTGATGCGAATGCGGCAGCTGCAACAGGTTTGGCATTGCTGGTTGTGATCCTTGACTCTTCTTGAGATTCATTTGGCGTAATATTACTGGTGCTGCTCCCATCATTACAGCCTGAAATGATTAGCGTGGTTAAAAAAAGAGCCTGAGTGAAAATAAAATTATTGAATTTATACATGCTGAAAGTTCCTTTTTTTTAAAATCGATATCCATTGACACATTCAGACGGCAAGAGTCTATGAGAAAACAGTACGGCGATCAATAACAATTGATTAGAACAGGTTTAAGTAGTTTCGATTGGTTTCGCACTTAAAAACAGATAATCGAAACAGTATCTAAAATAACCGGAAAATATATAGCTGCTGTGGTGTAAATGATCGCCGTCAAATTTATTATGATTTTCTTTTAAATCTTTATTGCATGCTATAAAAAAATAAACGTTATAAGTGTGATGAACTGTTCAAAAATATAAACACGCAGCGCAATGCCGTGACCTTTTCGGTGAAGCGACACAGTTTACATTGTCAGCGATAACCGCGAGATATTGCTTGCTTAAACATTGGTAATGAACAGAGTATGAATAATTAATTAATTTTACTGTTTACAGAGTGTGTTCAGGTAAGGGCCGCGTACAGTTAACCTAAACTTATTTCGGGCATTGGTCGGGAATTATGAAGAATGGCTATAGCGATTAAGGAAGCTAGTTAGATGCGGAATACTAAATGCATGGTCTTTCGCACGATGAACTGCCCTGGTCCAATCTTAGCCAAACAACCGTCTCTTATACGTTGCAATTTACTGATATTTCAGGAGTGAGTATGAAAACGGTACCTTAGTTTGTTTTTGAAGTGAGCAGGTGAAATGATGGGTTTAGTATCATTACACTATCCAGATGTATTGAGTGAAGGAACACTATGGCCGGACACCCAGATCGAAGCGTAGCCAATAGGATATAATCCTGGTTCTATCAGGAGTGACACGTTCGGCACCTTCCAGGTCCGTAACCATGAGACTTCCAAGCAGAATTATGCGAAAGTAGCCAAGCAATCGAAACTGACCAAGCACATCTACGCCATATACAGCAAGGCCTATTCAATGCGCATTAACGCTACCGACAATAACGAGGAGCCGGTTCAGGGTCCTGCCCAGTCCGCGTGATTTCTTCAAGAACCGGATCATTGGCCACAGCCAGAGACGTGCCGGCGGCGACTACTCTATAATCGATGGGATTACGCATCAGATTTTTCCCCGGTGGTCGACGCAGGCGATATAGTGTGAGAGTACTGCGCCAGCCCAGTCTGCATTGAGAGGTTGAGTCACTGCTAATCCACCGGACCACGCTGAACGGCGAGACCGGTGCGAGGGCGAGTTCGGCATAGGTCGGCTTCGCTTTGTACATTACTAATCTTCGGAAATATCAAGTAACAACCGAAAGTTAGTCTGTTTATCAAGCGATCAGCTGAAACATTCGGGCTAGGCATGGATTAAATCGCAAATTGCATCTGAAGGCCGATCAAGGTGTGATCATCGCGTTTGCGGATTAAACGTTTGCCTAATCCTTTTGATGGTTTCTACCTTTCCCGGCGATTTAGTCATACATAAAAATGCAGCATACAGCCGCACTTATGCGCTTGACGGACAGCCGGTTGACTTCGGCTGTGTCTTTGCACAATATGTCGGCTTGGCCAGCGTTTTGTGCAACTGCACAAAATCTGAAAAGAGAAGCCGCCATGTACTCACCATCCTATCTCCATCCAAGGTCCCTTCAAGGTAAGAAGATAGTTCCCCCAGTGAGACCCATGCCCCTTTTCCATATGCCAATCTGCTGTAACCTTATACATTTCGTGCCGAATGGTCACGATGTATATCCTTCCAGCTACGATGCTAAAAAAGGAGTTTGATTATGTTCGATCGAAGCAAACGAGAGATTAGTGAAGATAGCGGCACTTTCCCTAGTTTCGATGCCAGGGAAAACGAGAGAAAACCTGAATCTCGGCCCCGAGTGCGCGAGGCGGCAGTCATCGGGCCTTCTATCCAGATAAACGGCGACCTCAGCGGCGAAGAGGACCTGATCATCCAGGGCAAGGTGAACGGCACCATCCAGCTCAAGGACAAGAGCCTTACCGTGGGTACCCAGGGCAAGGTAGACGCCAATGTGCTCGCCTATAGCGTCATCGTCGAGGGTGAGGTGAAAGGCGATCTCTACGGCTCGGATCGCGTCGCCATTCGCAAGACAGGCAATGTCAACGGCAACATTGTCTCGCCCAAGGTGAGTCTCGAAGAGGGCTGCCATTTCAAGGGCAGCATTGATATGGATCAAGAAATGATCAAAAAGACCTTCAGTAAATCCGGCCAAGCTTCCTCAACCAGCAAACCGGAGCCGCCGTCCGCCAAAGCCAAACCCGCCGACATCTCCAAGCAACCGAAGAACGAAAGGTCTGCAACTGGCAGTGGCGAGGTGAAAAGTGGTTCTACTGGTTGAGCGCCACGAGTTGTCCGGAAACAGTGAGTATGCAAATCGACCTACTAAGGTTCGCGACAGTTGTATGCCGAACATGAGGCGATAATGCTAGTCACTCCGGCATCACCCAAGCAAACAACATCGCGTGGTGGTGACGAACCCTTCTCCTCACCCTTGTTTCGCGAAGTGGCAGCACTGTTCGACGGCACCACGCGCCATGTGATTCTTGAACCTGGGACGACCAGTTCGGGCATCCTGACGCGGCTAGAAGGCAAACGCTGTCGTATGATCGTGAGCAATGCCGCTCAGGCCTTGTGTGGACTCAGCGAAAAATCGCAGGATTCAGAATTTCTATTGCGAGAGGTTCAAACGCTTATCGGCGATGCCGGCGCTGAGAAGGTCGATATAGTGTTGTGCTGGGACCTGCTCAACTATCTGAGCCTGCCGCTGCTGAAGGCCTTTACCACCCATCTTGCAGCCATCATGACGCCCACTGGCATGATGCATGCCTATATCCATTCAGCGGATACCAAGATGGCCCAATATCCACAGCGTTTCAGTATAAAGGAAGAAGATAAGGTGGTGCGTTTGAACCATGACCCGGCCGTGCGCAAGGCGCCGCGTTACAGCTATGGGGATTTGGATAAGCATGCCGTAGGACTACATGTGGAACGTTCGATGCTGTTGCGAAACGGTATGCAGGAGTATCTGTTGCGTATGAACTCGATCTAGAAAGTGGAGAGATCAGGCGCTCTGTCGGAAAAATCCGAACAATGTGATCGGTTACAAGGAGGTTTCCGATCGGAATTCATCTACGAAAAGGAACTATCGCCTAAGCGCTGATGGATGAATTTCACCGGACTAAGCCATTTCAACTATACTTCAACGAAATTCGCATTAAACAACGGATGGTCTCGCCATTGCGTTGAGCGGCGCGACTCCGGCGGTCGATTTCGAAGGGGAGACCTTTTACGGTCGTGCGCAAGCCGGCGCTCGATAAAAAGTTCGGAAGGACTCTGAATATGAGAACAAGAAGTTACCGCATCCGCGGCTCCTTGGAAGATGTCGTAGGGAAGGGGCCGATCACCACCAGCCTCAAGATCACATCCCACAGACGACTGATCCCCGGTCGGGCTCGTGACGGCATTACCGGTGAACTGGACGTGGCGTCCGATGACATCGTGCGGGTTGAGCTGCACAACGGTTTCGTGCACTGGATCAGGGCCGACGATCTCATACAGGAGTACGCGGAGCATGCCGTTTCACGGGACGGCGCCGATGTCTGGGAGCTGAACGACCTGACACCGCCGCTGGGTTCCGCCCGGGAAGGGGAGGAGCGGGGGCTGGCCGGGCTTGCCGTCAAGGTGCTCGACTTCTTCGGTATCGAACTCGACAAAAAGGTCGCCCGAAAGCTGGGGGGCGTGGCAGAAGCGAAGCTGCTCAAGGGGCGCGAGCCGGGCTTCTACCGTTGCTCCCTCGCTGACGACTTCTCCCTGCAGGCGGTTGCCGAAGGTGAGACCATCCCCGTCGACCAGGGCCCCATACTGGTCTTCATCCACGGTACCGCATCCAGTTGCCAGGGGAGTTTCGGCAAACTCTGGGAAGCGAACAACCAGAGTGGCAGGGAGGCGCGACGACAGCTCCAAGCGGTCTATGGGGACCGTGTCTTCGCCCTCGAACACCTCAGCCTGACGCAGAGCCCGGTCAGCAATGCCCTGGAGCTTGCCGAGCGTCTGCCGCAAGGCGGGCAGATCCATCTGGTGAGCCACTCCCGGGGTGGCCTGATCGGCGAGCTGTTGTGTCTCGGGGGGTGTGACGAGGTGGGGAGCATCCTTACGCCGCAAAGCCTCAAGCATCTGTTTGAGGCCGACCGTACCCTCTGGCGGCAGATCGGTCTTTCCCCCCTGGATGAGGCGGCGCGAAAAGAGAGGGATGCCGGCTATGAACATGATCGCGAGGCACTGGACCGGCTCATCAAGCTGCTGACCGACCGTTTCGAGGTCACTCGCTTTGTCCGCGTAGCCTGTCCGGCTCGGGGCACCACCCTGGCATCCGGGCGACTCGACCGCTGGCTCTCCATGTTGAACTTTCTCATCGAAAAGGCCGGCGGGGGCGGTCTCTTCAGCGACGGCGTCGATTTCCTCTTATCGGTGATCAAGGAGCGCACGGATCCCCGCACCTTGCCCGGGCTGGAGGCCATGATGCCCGGCTCGGCACTGACCCGTCTGCTGCACCATCCACAACTCGAAACCCGCTCCGACCTCTCCGTCATATCGGGGGACATGGAGGGCGGCACGCTGCTGGAAAGACTGAGCCTGAAGCGGCTCGTCAGCGACTGGTTCTACAGCGCCGACCACGACCTGGTGGTCAACACCGGCTCCATGTCGGGGGGATTGAAACGCCCGTTGAAGGGGGCGCGCTTTCGCAAGGCGCAGGGACCGGAGGTGGATCACTTCAGCTACTTCGAGAATCGGGACAGCGTGCAGTGGCTGTTGGCGGGATTGACCCGGTCAGATGATGACAATGGCGGCTACCGGCCCATCGAAGAGGCGCAGAAGGAGCCGCCACGCTGGCGCGATGCGGTTGTTGCGAGCCATGCGGCCGTCAAGCCGCGCCCACTGGCGGTGGTACTGCCGGGCACCATGGGCAGCGAACTGGCGGTGGGCAACAATCTGATATGGCTCGACTACTGGAGCCTCTTCCTGGGTGGTCTGAAAAAGATCGCCCGGGAGAACAAGGATCGGGTCTCGACCACCGACCAGATCCTCGACGACTTCTACGGCCCTCTGCTGGAGTTTCTGGCCCGCAGCCACCGGGTAGAGGTATTCGCCTATGATTGGCGGCTGTCGGTCTGCGCAGCCGCGGAGAAGCTGGCGGACAAACTCGATGCCTGGCTGCCGCAGGCCGAGAAGGAGAACCAACCGGTCCACCTGGTGGCCCACTCCATGGGTGGCCTGGTGGTGCGCGCCATGATCGCCGGCAATCGCGGCAAGGCCCTCTGGCAACGTATCACCCGGCTTCCCAACAGCCGCTTTTTGATGTTGGGTACCCCCAACCGGGGCTCCTATGAAGCGGTCCGCTGGTTGACGGGTAACAACCCGACCCAGGCCAAAATCTCCCTGCTCGACATTACTCAGAGTACCGATGAGATCGTCAATCTGGTGCGGGAGTTTCCCGGCCTGCTCGAGCTGCTACCGTTCGGGCCCGAGGATGAAAATTTTGCCGATGCGAAGCCATGGCGCACCATCAAGCAGACCATCAGGGCAGATTGGAAAACCGCCAAGACGGCAGACCTCAACCAGGCCGGAGAGACTTGGAAGCTGTTGCGTGATTCGCCCTTGGATCCGCGGTACATGAGCTATGTGGCGGGCTGCCAGCCGGCGACGGTGATCGGCTATCAGTTCTCCGACTACGATGAGTTCTGGTTGATCGGGCGCAAGCGGCTCGATTTCCTCGCAACGACCGAAGGGGACGGCACGGTCAGCTGGTCTTCGGGAAAGCTGCGGGATATCCGCACCTGGTATGTGGAGGAGACCGCCCACGATGCCCTGTGCGCCAGAAAGGGCGCATTTTCCGCCTATCTGGAGATTCTCATGACAGGCGGCACCAGCCGGCTGCCCGACACACCGCCGGCCACCACCCGCGACACCGCCAGGGCGGGTAAGACCTTCTTGCTGCCA
>JASFJY010000115.1:0-8178 GCA_050119415.1 Chromatiales bacterium
GGCCGCGCAGCCACAATCGCTGCCCTACAGGGACGGCATGACCCTCCTGGACGTGATCATCTCTGTCGGGGGGTTGACTGAGTTTGCCGCGGGTAACAAGGCAACGATCGTGCGCAAGGCCGGCGGTGAGACCCGGCAGTTTAGGGTGAGACTCGACGATCTGATTCGTGATGGCGATATCTCGGCCAATACCCGTATGATGCCGGGTGATGTGCTGATCATCCCGGAGACCTGGTTCTGAGAAAGATGTTTGGGTCCCATTCAGTCCAAAGTTAGAAATTCGAGTTAGCGTGTATGAGCAGCATTGAAAAAGCAATCGAACGTTTGGCCAAATCGAAAACGGCGAGCACGAAACAGCCGGATAGCGCCAAGGCGGACGGTGCGGCGAAAGCTGATGATTCTGTTCGCCAGCCTGGCATCGCAGCCCATGCTGCTGAGAGGCGGGCAACAAAGGAACCGCCTCGGCCTAGCGGGCCGGTGGTTGCTGAGACAAAGCCGAATAGAAAGATTGTGCTGGACTACACCGCACTCTCCGCATTGGGATATGCCGTACCCGAGGAGACTGAGAGCAAACAGTTGGCGGAAGAGTACCGAATCATCAAGCGTCCGGTGCTGTTGAATGCCTTCGGCAAAGGAGCAGCCCCTATCAAACACGGTAACCTGGTATCGATAACCAGCTCGCTAGCGTCTGAAGGCAAAACCTTCACCGCGCTCAATTTGGGCATGAGCATCGCTTCGGAGATGGATGCCACGGTGTTGTTGATCGACGGAGACGTGATCAAGGCTTCTCTCTCCAAGCTCATTGGCGCCGACACCAATCGCGGCCTCATTGACCTCCTGGAAACCCCCGGATGCGACGTTAGCGATGTCATCCTTGATACGCAAAACCCCAAACTCAAGATTATTCCCGCCGGCACTCATTCGGCGAAATCCACGGAGCTACTCGCCAGTCAGGCTATGGAGCGTTTGCTGGCGGAACTCGCGGAACGCTATCGCGACAGGATTGTGTTGTTCGATTCACCGCCGATTCTCGCCACCAGCGAGGCCTCTGTCCTCAACTATCTCATGGGCCAGGTCCTGTTGGTCGTGGAGGCGGGCGGTACCCCGGTCCAAGCCGTCAAGGAAGCCGTCGGACGTCTGGATACCGACAAGGCAGTCGGCTTGATCCTCAATAAATCGAGAGACTCTAAAGTACAAGGCTATCTCGGCACTTACTATTAACCCGGCAACCAACTATGTCCTGCTCAGCCGCAGTATGCCAGCCAACAGCAAGGCATCAAAACGCCGCTGTAGCACGCCTACAGCAAGTTTTGATAACGCAGTCTGTTGGCTGGCATACCGCGGCCTGTCTTTTAAAGATCAATCGGTTAGGGGCTTCAAGCCTGCTCTTGCTCGGTGTTGTGGCTCTTGCCAAGGGAATCGCCCTTGCCGGCGAGGCACGCCTTGATTGGAGTGTTCAGGCGAATCATGCCTCTTTTTCATGGTAGATTAGGTCCGCCGTCCATCTCTTGTGTCGGCTTGGACTAGTCTGGATAATGCCTCGCTCTAAACGATAACCTAATTAGATTCGGGCTAGGTGGAATAAAAAACGATGAAAATATGCCTTTTAAAGGAGTCGTTGCCGGGTGAAACCCGGGTGGCGCTCTCCCCCGATATCGTTAAGAAACTCACGGTCAAGGGTTTTGAAATCGCCGTTGTAAAGGGCGCCGGTGAAAAAGCCCACTACAGTGACGCGCAGTACAGTCAAGCCGGCGCCATGGTATTGGACGAGGCCGATGCCATGCAGGCCGATATCCTGGTCAAAGTGCGTAAACCCACTGCAGATGAGGCTCAACGATTACCCGGCAACAGTATCCTCATTGCCCATGTGGAATCCTGTGAAACCGATGAGACACTCAAGGCGATGCTGGCCAAGGGTATCATCTATCTGGCCATGGAGCGTATTCCACGTATCTCCCGGGCCCAGTCGATGGATGCTCTCTCGTCCCAGAGCAACATCGCCGGCTATCGCGCGGTGATCGAGGCAGCCGCCCACTATGGCCGATTTTTACCACTGATGATGACCTCCGCCGGCTCCGCCAAACCGGCCAGGCTTGTGGTTTTGGGCGCCGGTGTCGCTGGTCTGCAGGCGATTGCCACGGCTCGCCGGTTGGGCGCCGATGTCTACGCTTACGATGTCAGACCCGAGACCAAGGAGCAGATCGAGTCCCTCGGCGCCAAGGCCATTGAATTGGATCTGGGTGAAAGCGGCTCGGGTGAGGGCGGCTACGCCAAGGAGCTCTCCGACGAGGCCAAGGCCAAGCAGCAACAGCTGCTCTGCGACGAACTCAGCAAGGCCCATGTGATCATCACCACGGCCCTGATACCCTGTCGTCCCGCCCCCACGCTGATCACGGAGGCGGTGGTCGAAAGGATGCGCGAGGGTTCGGTGATTATTGACCTGGCGGCGGCCAACGGCGGCAACTGCCCGCTGAGCGAAGCCGACAAGGTGGTGGTTAAGCATGGTGTAATCATCGTCGGCCATACCAACTACCCGTCGATGGTGCCGTCCGATGCCAGCGCCTTCTACGCCGGCAACATCATGAATCTGCTGAACATCATGGTCAACAAGGGGGATCGGGGATTGTCTCTGAAGGACCTGAACGAAGATGAGATCACGGCGGCTATGCAGGTCAAAGCCGATGCCTGAGTCTGTCAGCACCCTACAAACGATGCCAAGCGAAAAGATTTAAGGATATTCCCATGCCCGATACTCTGGTTGCCCTCTATGTCTTCGTCCTCTCCTGTTTCATCGGTTATTGGGTGATCTGGGGAGTGACCCCCTCCCTGCATACACCGCTGGTGGCGCTGACCAATGCGATTTCGGGCATCATCATTGTCGGTGCCCTGCTGGTAACCGGTTTGGAGTCGGCCGGCACCCTAGCCGAGCTGTTCGGCTTCATCGCCGTGTTGTTGGCCTCGATCAACGTATTTGGCGGTTTTCTCGTGACTAACCGCATGCTCGCTATGTTCAAGAAAAAAAACAAATAAAAGGGCGAATTCATGGAGATCTCCGCGAACACTCAGGCCGTTGCCTATCTCGTCTCAGCCATTCTGTTCATTCTGGCGTTAAAAGGGCTGACCCATCCCGCCTCCGCCCGTCGGGGTAACTATCTCGGCATGAGCGGCATGGGGCTCGCCATCGCCGCCACCCTGTTGGGCAACCAGGTCCAGTCTTACGGCTTCATCATCGCCGGTGTTGCGGCCGGCGCCGTGATCGGATCGGTCCTCGCCGCGCGGGTACAGATGACCGCAATGCCACAGCTGGTGGCGGCACTCCATAGCTTTGTCGGCATGGCCGCGGTGCTGGTGGCGATTGGCACCTATCTGAATCATGCCGATGCGGGCACGCTCAACCCTGTGATGATGGGAGAGCTTTGCGCCGGCATCATCATCGGCGCCATCACCTTCTCCGGTTCCGTAGTGGCTTTCGCCAAACTGCAAGGGCTGGTCAGCGGCGCCCCGGTCAAGTTCAAAGGACAACATCTGCTGAACGCCGCCATGGCGGTGACGACCGTATTGCTGGGAATCCACTTCGGCATAACCGAGAGCATGACCTCGCTGGTGCTGTTGACGCTACTCGCCTTTGTGCTCGGCTTCACCCTGATCATTCCCATCGGCGGGGCCGATATGCCGGTGATCATCTCGATGCTCAATAGCTATTCGGGGTGGGCCGCGGCGGCGACCGGTTTCACTCTGGGCAACCTGCTGCTGATCATCGTCGGTGCGTTGGTCGGCTTTTCCGGCGCTATCCTCTCCTACATCATGTGCCGTGCCATGAACCGCTCTATCTTCAACGTGGTGTTCGGTGGTTTTGGCAGTGAGAGTGGTGGCGAAGTGAGCGCGGCCGGCCAGGCGGCACAGAAGGGGGTCAAGTCGGCTTCGGTAGACGACGCCATCTACTGGATGGAGGATGCCAACAAGGTGATCATCGTGCCGGGATATGGCATGGCCGTGGCGCAGGCCCAGCACGCCTTGAAGGAGATGATGGAGCTGCTCGAGGCGCGGGGCGTCGAGGTCAAATTCGCCATCCATCCGGTAGCCGGCCGCATGCCTGGACATATGAACGTGCTGTTGGCCGAGGCCGATATCCCCTATGATCACGTGCTTGAGATGGATGAGATCAATCCCGAGTTCCCGACCGCCGACGTGACCCTGGTGGTGGGCGCCAACGACGTGGTCAACCCCGCGGCCAAGTCCGACAGCGCCAGCCCGATCTATGGCATGCCGATTCTCGAGGCTGCCAAGTCGCGTCAGGTCTATTTCCTCAAACGCTCCATGAGTCCGGGATACTCCGGTGTCGACAACCTGCTCTTCTACCAGGACAACACCTCATTGATTTTCGGCGACGCCAAGGAGACCGTCGAAGGTATGGTGACCGCGCTCAAGGGCGGCGGGCATTGATCGTGCCTCTCAAAAGAGCTTCTTTTAAATGCTGACTGCGGCAAGTCGCACCCGTCCATATACAAGCGAGAGACAGAATCGGAGCTGACCCGCTCGATGCCGTGGTTGTGGTAGCATGGTACGTTTCCCATCACAACCCATCGATCACCCATTGTACGGGTTTTCCCGACACGACCCATCGTGACTCAGACCGATCTCGACTTTCCTGGTAAAAACGAAATTGAGTGCTGCATGCTGGCCGACCGGCCTTCGCTGTCAAGGCGTTTACGCGGGCTGCGTAAACGCGCCCGTTCGCATCAGCCATTTAGTGAGGGACTACTCAGACTCCATCAATCGATTCAAGCATCAAAGGAACGGTTGGTCCTACGGCGCACCCGGCTACCTCATCCTGGTTTCCCCAAAGAGCTGCCCATCACCGATCGGCTTGAGGAGATTAAATCGCTGATCGAGGCCAATCAGGTGGTGATCCTCTGCGGCGAGACCGGTTCCGGCAAATCGACCCAGCTGCCGAAGATCTGCCTCAGCCTCGGACGTGGAGTCGCCGGCTATATCGGTCACACCCAGCCGCGACGTATCGCCGCACGCAGTCTGGCGGCACGGGTCGCGAGCGAGCTGGGAGGCGAGACCGGTGACTTGGTCGGCTACAAGGTCCGCTTCAATGAGCGGGTCGCTCCCCACAGCCTGGTCAAACTGATGACCGACGGTATCCTGCTGGCCGAGATTCAGCAGGACCCCAGTCTCAACCATTACGACACCCTGATCATCGACGAGGCCCACGAACGCAGTCTCAATATCGACTTTCTGCTGGGCTATCTCAAACAGCTGCTGCCAAAGCGTCCTGACCTCAAGCTGATCATTACCTCGGCCACTATCGATCCGCAACGTTTCTCCAAACATTTCGATGGCGCACCGGTCATCGAGGTCTCCGGCCGTACCTATCCGGTGGAGTTGCGCTATCGTCTAGCCGAGGAAGCGTCGCTGGATGAGCGCGACGATCCCCTGCAGCAGGCCATTGTCGATGCGGTGGACGAACTCTCGGGCAGTGACCGGGGTGATATTCTGGTCTTTCTCAGCGGCGAGCGGGAGATCCGCGAAACCGCCGAGACACTGCGTAAACACAAACTACAGCTGACCGAGGTGTTGCCTCTCTACGCGCGGCTCAGCCCGGCGGAACAGGGCCGGATCTTCAAGCCCCATGGCAAGCGGCGCATCGTACTCGCCACCAATGTGGCCGAGACCTCGCTGACCGTGCCGGGCATTCGCTATGTGATCGACACCGGTTTCGCCCGTATCAGTCGCTATAGCCATCGCAGCAAGGTGCAGCGGCTGCCGGTGGAGCCTGTTTCGCAAGCCTCGGCCGATCAGCGCAAGGGGCGCTGCGGTCGGATTGCCGCCGGTATCTGCATCCGTCTCTACAGCGAGGAGGACTACAATTCGCGCGCTCCCTTCACTGAACCCGAAATACAGCGCACCAACCTCGCTTCGGTGATCTTGCAGATGAAGCTGCTCGGTTTCGGTGAGATCGGAAGTTTTCCTTTCATCGATCCTCCCGACCAGCGACTGATCAAGGACGGCTACCGGGTGCTGGAAGAGATCGGTGCCGTGGACGGCGAGCGGCGGGTCAGCCGCATCGGCCGACAACTTGCGCGTCTGCCGGTGGACCCCCGCATCGGGCGCATGCTGCTTAGCGCCGCCAACAGCCACTGCCTGCGGGAGGTGATGGTGGTCGCCGCCGCCCTCAGCGTACAGGATCCGCGCGATCGCCCGCTCGACAAACAGCAACAAGCGGACCAGGCCCATGCCCAGTACCGCGACGAGCGTTCCGATTTTATCGCCTATCTCAACCTTTGGGAGGTGATTGAGGCCCAGCGTCGCCACCTCTCCAAGCATAAATTCCGTCAGTGGTGCCGCAGCGAATTCCTCTCCTGGGTGCGCGTCCAGGAGTGGCACGACATTCATACCCAGCTGCGCACCCAATTACATGACATGGGCTTCAAGGAGAGTGAACAGGAGGGCGGTTACGAGGCGATACACCGCGCCTTGCTCAGCGGACTGCTAAGTCATATCGGCCTACGCGGCAGGGAACGGGACTATCTGGGGGCGCGCAACAGTCGTTTCCACATCCATCCCGGATCGGGCTTGTTTAAACGTCAGCCCAAGTGGGTGATGGCGGCGGAGCTGGTCGAGACCCGCAAGCTCTATGCGCGCATACTGGCGGAGATCGAACCCCGCTGGATTGAGCAGGCCGCCGGTCATCTGCTCAAACGCAGCTACTCAGAGCCACACTGGGAGAAGAAGCGGGGCCAGGTGGCCGGTTACGAGAAGGTTACCCTGTTCGGTCTGGTGATCATCAGCCGACGTAAGATCAACTTCAGCCCCATCGATCCTGTTGTCGCGCGGGAGATCTTCATCCGTTCAGCGCTGGTGGATGGCGACTTCCACACCCGCGCCCCGTTCTGGCGCCACAATCAGGAGTTGATCGCCGATGTGCGAGATCGGGAAGCCAAGGCGCGCCGGCGCGATATCCTGGTTGACGAGGAGCGCATCTATGCCTTCTACGATGCACGCATTCCAGCCGGTATCTCCACCACTCCCGATTTCGAGCGCTGGCTGCGTCAAGAGGCCAAGATCCATGCCAAGGGGCTCTACATGAGCGAGGCGGACCTGATCCGGGAAGGTGCTGGGCCTTTTGATCGGGCCGATTTCCCCGATACTCTGGAACTCAATGGCATGTGGCTGCCCCTGGAGTACCATTTCGAGCCGGGTCAGTGTTGTGACGGGGTGACCCTGGTGGTGCCGCAGGATGCCCTCAATCAAGTCAACGAGCCGCTGCTGCAGTGGCTGGTGCCCGGATTGTTGCTGGAGCGTGTCATCGCCATGATCCGCAGCCTGCCTAAGGCGTTGCGCCGCTCTTTCGTCCCCGTGCCCGATTATGCCGAGGCCTGCCTCAAGGAGCCGCCGTCCCGGGGCCGTCCCCTGCATCAGGTGCTGGGGGAGCGGCTGAAGGCGATGACTGGTGTCCACGTGCCGGAATCGGCCTGGCAGGAGGCGGAGCTTCCGTTCTATCTGCGCATGCAGATCAGAGTGATCGATAGCGACGGCAGGACGCTGGAAGTGGGCAGGGATATCAACCGGCTTAAAGAGGCTTACGCCACACAGGAGGGGGTTGCGCACCGTCAGCTGCGCGCCCCGGATCTGGAGCGTCAGCATATACGACGCTGGGATTTCGGTCAGCTACCGGCCACATTGTCGATCGAGCAGGGGGGTATCGTGCTGCGTGGCTACCCTGCGCTGGTTGATGAGGCGGATTCGGTGTCGATCCGCCTGATCGATGCGCAGGCCAATGCCGCGCGTCTGCACAGGGCCGGCCTCAGACGGTTGATCATGTTGAGTCTGGCCAAAGAAATACGCTACCTGCGCAAGAACCTCCTACACCTCGAGCGCTTGAGGCTCTACTATGCCAAAGTGCCAGTTTCAGCAGCGGGATCAAATGGTCGGATGCCGGCGAGTCTGGAGGATGAGCTGATCAGTCTGATCATCGATCGCTGCTTTCTCGAAGGACGGCCGGAGGTCCGGGATGAGACAGCTTTCCGGCAGCGCATCGAGGACTGCCGGGGTGATCTGATGACCCAGGCCAATGCCACCTGCGATCAGCTGTTGGCCATTTTGGAACGCTATCATCGTGTACGCAAGGCCCTGAGCGGAATCACACAAAAGAACTGGCTCGACTCGCTG
>JASFJY010000116.1:0-8123 GCA_050119415.1 Chromatiales bacterium
TGGATATCCTCTACACCCCGGGTCACACGGATGATTCATATAGCTTTGTCATGCCTGACCGGGTGTTTACCGGTGATACCCTGTTGATTCGCGGCACCGGCCGCACCGATTTCCAAAACGGTGATCCCGCGGCTCAGTATGACAGCTTGTTCCGCAAGCTGCTCAAATTGCCGGAGCAGACATTGGTCTATCCGGCGCACGACTACCATGGCATGACTGTGAGCACTATCAGGGAAGAGAAGCGACACAATCCGCGGCTCCAGGTATCCGATAAAAAGGCCTATATAGAGTTGATGAACGGCCTGGAACTGGAGAATCCTCGGCTGATGGATGTTGCTGTACCGGCGAATCGCAAGTGTGGCTTGATCAATCCAGTTGCTTATACGCAATAATCTAACAGGAGGGCTATAAAGATGACACTTACTGCATTGCTTTTTTTTACTCTCACCGGGGGCCTGGTGTTGATCAAGCTGGGCCTGGTGGCCTTCGGACTATTATTGCTTGTGAGAGCGACTTTACGTGCGGGTCATCCGGGTTCTATGAATCCTGACTTTGCAGAAATCCCTGTGGAATGCCGGTTACAGGCTAGCTATAAACCACGAGTTTGAAGTGACGCACCAGGCACCTCACTCGGCTGAATGTTTCATCCGGGAACGCGATGAGCGCGCCGGGATCGTCCTTCAGCGGTGGGTGTGCGATTGAGTTCGTCATGGGGGGAGGCCAGCTGCTTTCCCACTTTATGCAGGTTACAACAAAGGTGACAGCACTCTGCAGAGCGATTCGATCAGCTTTCTGGACGCGGGTAAGGTTTTTCTTTGATCCAAACTGATCTCTTCGGCGCGGCTGCAGAGTTTCAGGAAGTCCAGCTCCATTTGCCGGGTTACGGATGAATCCATGCAGAATAGGTTTGACTCGAAATTGAGACGGAAACTGCGCTGATCCAAGTTGGCGGATCCGATAATGGAGAGGTAACCGTCTATGGTCATCGTTTTTGCGTGAGTCATGATGTTTTTCAGTTCGAATATCCTCACGCCCGCATCGAGTAACTCGTCCTGAAATGACCGTCCCGCATACAATACAAGGGGATGATCCGATCGGCCAGGCAGTAGTAGCCTCACATCTATTCCTCGAAGCGCGGCGGTGTGCAAGGCTAATAGAATTGGCTGGTCAGGCACAAAGTATGGCGTTTCGATATAGACCTTTTCTTGTGCGAGATTGATGGCGGCAAAAATAAAGGTATGGATGCTTTTCCAGCGTTCATCAGCAGGTCCACTCGATAATAGCTGGGCGTGAACCGGTCCAGAGTGATCCAGAGGCGGAAAGTATTCACGGTTGGCCAGATCTTGCGCTGCCGCATGATACCAATCCTGGCAAAATATCTCTTGAATCGAGTGTACCACCGGGCCGTATACACGGGCATGGAGGTCGATCCATGATTCGGCATTGGCGGCATACTGATCGCCGATATTCATTCCTCCGATAAATGCCTGCCGACCGTCGATTGCCACGAGTTTTCGGTGATTTCTGTTATTCAAGGCGAGTTGGCGATTGAGTGGGTTAACGGGCAAGAAACGTTCGATCTGCCCGCCGGACATTTCCAAAGGGTTGAGAAACAGGCGCTTGATGCCGCGGGAACCGACGTCGTCGATAAGCAACCGGACTTGAACGCCTCTTTCGGCTGCGCGTACAAGGGCTTCGAGAATACGTTGGCCTGTGGTGTCCGGTTGCCATATATAGTAAACGAGATGGATGTGTTGAGTGGCTTGATCGATTGCCAGTTCAAGATCATCGAACAGCGCTTGGCCGGATCTGTATATGTCTATCTGGTTACCGCCTAGAGGACCGATTCCGTCGAATTGTCGTGCGAGATGAATTAACGTTTGGGGTGCGTTTTCGGGGGGAAAGCTGTGTTCGGCATGAGAATGTACGCGCTGGATTTCAGGCGCGAGTCGTGATTCCACTTTGCGGCGCTTTCTGCGTCGCAGGTGCAAGCGAGTCGTTCCCAAAAGCCAGAAGGTGATGAGCCCTACGAAGGGAATAAAGAGAATTACCATGATCCATGCCAGGGTGGCGCCGGATTCTCTGCGTTGAAGCAGAATCGTGGGTATGAGTACGGTCACTATGACTAGATCCAGGAGAAGCCAAGACAGATTGAGCCAACCGATTGTGCTGATAGTCACACGATAGCCACATGTAGATAAAAAAGTTACAGAAAAACTCGAATACCAAAGCACCTTACATAGCATAGTTCAGTCTGGTTACAGGCACCCTCCATCCTCAAGCACACTCTCTTCACTCCTGGCTGGTGCCCGTCAGGAAATGACGAGTTCTTACCTGCCCCTCGGCAACTGACGGTTGTCTTTCTCCGACGCCCCGACAGCACATCCCTGTGCTGACGGAGCTTACGCGGCATCCATGCCGCTACTGTGAAAGACAACCATCAGGCGCCTACCAACGTCCATGTGGTTTCTGGATGGGTACACTAGCTATGGTTGTTATTTGCCACGCAGGTAATGGTGGGTTGAAATTCAATAGATCGAAAAAAACGAATAAAATATATTTATAATTCGAATATTCTTTTTTTCTCTCAGGCCTCATAACTGTCTGCTAGAACTTATCTCATTCTTGAGAGGAATTGGGTGCATAGGAGGTATAGGTGTTTGAGGGCAAATCACATGACAACCCGGAATAAGGATCTTAGGGCACCATTGAGTCCGGGCCAATCGTCTTCTCTGTACAGAAGTCTTTTTGGCGCAAGGCCGCTCCATATGCTGTCCGCATTGGGTTTGGCCGCACTGATCTGGTTTGTGTTGACTGGTGATGACTGGAGATCCTGGATGGTCGGATTGCCGGTGGTGCTTGTGGCCGCCTGGAGCGCGGTGCGCCTGCGCGGTTCGGGTAAGCAGCGGATGCGTCTGCCGGGGTTGCTGCGTTTTCTGCCTTTCTTTGTCTGGGAATCGGTACTTGGGGGTATCGATGTGGTCTCTCGTGTGATGCGTCCAAAGATGCGCATAGCACCGGGTTTCATCGATTACCGGATGCGTCTGGATCAGCCTTCGGCAAGACTGCTGTTCGTCAATAGCTTGAGCCTGTTGCCTGGAACCCTGGCCGCAGACTTGGATGGCGACTCTCTGCGCATTCACGCCCTGGATCTGGGAGTTGATCTCGAGGATGAACTGGTCCGGTTGGAGCGGGCGGTGGCGGCCGTTTACGGAGAAGCGATATGAGTCTATTTGATCGAATAACGCCAGTGGATGCCTGGCTGGTGATCGCCTTGTTGTTGCTGCTGGCGAGCTTGGTGCTGGGAATGGCAAGGGCGCTCAAGGGGCCTAGCCTGGAAGACCGCCTGCTTTCGATTCTGTTGCTTGGCACGGGCGGAGTGGCGATTCTGCTGCTGCTCTCAGTGTCGATGCAACTCAAGGCACTGCTCGATGTCGGCCTGGTGTTGGTGCTGCTGGCAGCCGTTACGGCCGCTGCCATGACACGGAGGGAGAGCAAAGATGGCTGATTTCATAGCGCTGATACTGGTTTTTAGCGGGATTGCCTTCTTCATCGCCGGTGCCATCGGACTGTTGCGCCTGCCCGACCTGCATTCCCGCCTGCATGCCTTGACCAAGGCGGACAATCTGGGATTGGGATTGATAACGTTGGGTGTTGCCCTGTATCACGGCAGCCTATTGATTGGGCTCAAACTGTTGTTGATATGGCTTCTGGCGCTGTTGGGTAGTGCCGCCTCAGCCCATCTGATATCTCAACACGCTCTGCGAAGGAGCCGTCAGCCATGAGCGGGATGTTGGCATTGCTGCCCGATCTGGTGCTGGCTGCCCTGCTGCTCGGCCTGGCCTGGGCGGCACTGTCCACTGCCGACCTGAAGCGGGGTGTGGTGCTGTTTATCGCCTTCGGGCTGTTGCTGGCCATTGTCTGGGCGCGGCTGCAGGCCCCCGACCTGGCCCTGGCCGAAGCGGCCATAGGCGCGGGTCTGGCCGGCGCGCTGCTGCTGGTGGCGCTGAGAGACGAAACGGGTGGCAATGGGGGCGCGACGCGGTTCTCTCGCGGCCGGCGCTGGCTGATCGATGTGCTGGCATTGGGCATGACCTGCCTGATCGGATGGGCGCTCTGGATCACCATTTCCACCGAGTCTGGCGAGAGGCTGGCGCAGGCTGCCTACCACATGCTCGATCGCAGCGGTGTGTCCAATCCGGTCACTGCGGTGCTGCTCAACTATCGGGGTTATGACACCCTGCTCGAACTCGTGGTGGTGTTGACCGCGGTACTCGGAGTGCTGGTCATCGGACGAGAGCGCCGGGGATATCGACGGGCGGGGCCGGTCTTCTGTAGCCTGGTCCGCTGGCTGGTGCCCTTGCTCATACTCGCCGCTGGCTATCTGCTCTGGGTCGGCGCCCATGCGCCGGGCGGGGCCTTTCAGGCAGGGGCCACCCTGGCGGCGGCAGGGGTGGTGCTACGCCTGGCGGGAAATGACCCTGCCGGACTGCCCGGCGGCTATGCACTGCGTTTGGCGCTGGTCGCCGGGATTGGTCTTTTCCTGTTGGTGGGTATCGGGGTGACACTCAGTGGTAGGCAATTCCTGCAATATCCGGAGGCCTGGTCCGGAAGCTTGATCCTGTTGATTGAGAGTGCCGCCACGCTCTCCATTGCTGCCGCTCTGGCGTTGGCATACCGGGGTGGGAGGCCGGACGACTGGATGCCGATGGCCGGCAATGACAGCACGAGGGAGGTGTACCGATGACCCAGGCCTTGATCTACGCGCTGACCGGCGCCGCCCTGTTCATGCTGGGCGTGAGAGCGACCCTGTTGCATCAGGCACTGCTGCCCAGGTTGCTGGCCCTGAACGTGAGCGGCGCCGGGGTGTTCCTCATCTTCGTCTCCCTTGCCTACCGGGGCGATTCGATAGCGACCGATCCGATTCCCCACGCCCTGGTACTGACGGGCTTGGTAGTGGCCATCAGCGCCACGGCGCTGGCGTTGGCGCTCAACCGTCGATTGCGGGAGCTGGAGCATGAATAACCTGCTGATTTGGCCCGTCGCCCTGCCACTGCTGGCCGCACTGCTGGCGCTGCTCTGGCCCGGCAGATCGGCACAGATCGGTATTGCGGGTACGGGCCTGTCGCTGTTGGCCGTTCTGCTAGTCAGTATGCGAGTGGTCGAAGCGGGTGCGATGGAGCTGGCCCTGGGTGGCTGGTCGCCCGGGCTGGGCATTGCGCTGCGCGCTGACGGTCTGAGCGTGCCGATGCTGCTGTTATCCGCGCTGGTATCGATGGCGGTGGCAGTCTACGCCAGTGTCTACTTCTCAAGCGCAGAGCGGCGGGCGGAGTTCTGGGTGTTGTGGCTGCTGCTGATCACGGCCCTGCATGCGCTGTTTCTTTCGGGAGACCTGTTCAATCTCTATGTCACCCTGGAGCTGCTTGGGTTGTCGGCGGTGGTGTTGGCCTGTCTGGGCGGCAGCCGCGAGTCCCTGCAGGCGGCTTTGCGCTATCTGTTGCTGGGATTGCTCGGTTCCCTGGCCTTCCTGACCGGTGTCGCCTTGATCTACGCCGGTTACGGCAGCCTCGATATGGCCGTCTTGCGTGACGCTATCGAGGCGGGTCCCGCCGCCTGGGTCGCCCTTAGTCTGATGACGGGGGGGTTGATGATCAAGTCGGCGCTGTTTCCGCTCCATTTCTGGCTGCCCCCTGCCCATGCCAATGCCCCGGCGCCGGTGAGCGCGGTGCTCTCCGCGCTGGTGGTCAAGGCGGCGCTCTATCTCATACTGAGGCTCTGGCTGGAGTTGTTCGACGGGGTGGTCACGCAGACAGCCGCGCTGATTGTTGGCGTCTTGGGCGCTATCGCTGTGGTTTGGGGCTCCTGGTCGGCTTTGCGTGCTGAGCGACTGAAGCTGATGGCCGCATTTTCTACTGTCGCCCAGCTCGGTTATCTGTTCATGTTCCTGCCTCTGCTGGAGGCAGTACCGGATGGAGAGGGAAAAAACGCCGTATTGGGCGCGCTTGTGCTGCTGGCACTGACCCACGGCTTCGCCAAGAGTGCCTTTTTCCTCGCCGCCGGCGTCATCATGCAGCGGGCCGGGCACGACCGCATAGCCGAACTGCACGGCACCGCACGGGACTTGCCGGTGACTGCTTTCACCATCGCCCTGGCCGGTGTGGCTCTCATAGGCCTGCCGCCCAGTGGCAGCTTCCTGGCAAAGTGGCAGCTGCTCTCCACCGCCTTTGACACCGGCCAATGGTATTGGCTGCCGGTGATAGGGATCGGCACACTGCTGGCCAGTGCCTATGTCTTCCGGCTGCTGGGCCATGCCTTCGCCCCCGGTGAGGGGGTTGGCCCCTCACTCTCGGTCGGGCGCGAAGAGATTCCGGCCATTCTGCTGGCAGGTGCGGCTACCCTGCTGCTGGGATTCTGGGCCACGGTGATATGGGATCTCGTCCCGCTCAGCGCCTACTCGGGCGGGGGGACATAATGGAGATGTCGGTCTGGCTGCCGGTGGGGATTCTGCTCAGTTCTTTGATGCCCGGGGTGCTGATCTTTTTCCAGCCGGAAGAGCGTCACCGTGTGAGAACCGCGCTCAATCTGCTGGGTGCCTTGACCAAGCTCTTACTGGTAGGGGTGCTCATCTGGGGAGTCTTTCACGAGCAGGTTTTTGAAACACGCTGGTCGATGGCACCGGGCCTCGACTTCGTCCTGCATGCGGATGCGCTCTCGGTGCTGTTTGTATCCCTCTCAACCCTGTTGTGGCTGGTTACCACCATCTATGCCATCGGCTATCTGGAGCAGACGCCTCACCGCAGCCGCTTCTTCGGTTTCTTCAGTCTCTGCGTGACCGCTACAGTGGGTCTGGCTCTGGCGGGCAATCTGTTTACCTTTGTCGTCTTCTACGAGCTGCTCACCCTGGCGACCTATCCGCTGATTGCCCACAAGGGATCGCCCGAGGCCTTGCGCGGGGCGCGTATCTATCTGCGCTATACCCTGTTCGGCGGACTCCTGCTGATGATCGGCGCGGTCTGGCTGCACTCGCTGACCGGCGCCGTCGATTTCGTTCAGGGCGGCATTCTCGATCAGTATGTGCACCTGGATCCGGATCTGCTGCGCTGGATTTTTCTGCTGCTGATCCTGGGGCTGGGTGTGAAGGCGGCTTTGGTGCCCCTGCATGGCTGGCTACCCCAGGCGATGGTGGCGCCGGCGCCGGTGAGCGCGCTGTTACATGCGGTCGCGGTGGTCAAGGCGGGCGCTTTCGGTATCGTGCGCGTGATCTACGATGTCTACGGCGTTGAGTTCGCTGCCGAGTTGGGGGTGCTGTCACTGCTCGGGATTGTCGCGGCAATCACCATACTCTATGGCTCGCTCAAGGCGCTGTCCCAGGATCATCTAAAGAAACGCCTCGCCTACTCGACGGTGAGTCAGGTCTCCTACATCGTTCTCGGCGCGGCGATTCTGGGCCCCGTGGCCACCATCGGCGGCCTGGTGCATCTGGTGCATCAGGGTGTGATGAAGATTACTCTCTTCTTTGCCGCCGGTAACTATGCGGAAGCATTAGGAATACATCGGGTCAGCGAGATGGACGGTGTGGCCCGCCGCATGCCCGGCACCACGCTGGCCTTCACCATCGGCGCTCTGGGTATGATCGGCATCCCCCCCGTGGCTGGGTTCATCACCAAATGGTACCTGGGGCTCGGCGCGGTGGAGGCCGGTGTTGCCGCCTGGGTGCTACCGGTGCTGGTCGCCAGCAGCCTGCTCAACGCCGCCTACTTTTTACCCATCCTCTATCGGGCCTGGTTCAAATCCCCAACGGCGCCCTGGCCAACCGATAAAACCGCTTCCTGTCCAAGGGAGCTGCCGGACCCACTGCTCTGGCCGCCTGTGGTGACAGCGGCGCTGTCGCTGCTGATCGGTCTGTTTGCGGCGGCGCCCTACAGTCCCCTGGAGTGGGCCGAGCTGATTGCCGGCAGGGAGTACAGGCAATGAATACCTTGATCATGTTGCTGCCGCCGCTGGTACCACTGACTATGGCGCTGTTTGCCCATCGCCTGCATAGTCGCTGGTGGTTGCTTTGCGCTGCCTTGCCAGCTTTCTATGTCGGCATGATAGTTGAAGAGGGCAGTACCCTTTACATG
>JASFJY010000117.1:0-8073 GCA_050119415.1 Chromatiales bacterium
GGAGATCAGGTCGAAGCGGCCGCCACCGGAGATGTAGGGCGCCCGCCAGGTATAGAGCATCAGGGAGCCGCCGATCACCACCAACAGGAAGATCAGGATGAAGACACCGCGGGCCGGATCGGTGGCGAAGGCGTGGACCGAGGTGAGTACCCCTGAGCGCACCAGGAAGGTGCCGAGCAGGCTGAGTGAGAAGGCGGAGATAGCCAGCAGCACGGTCCAACTTTTGAAGGCGCCGCGTTTTTCAGTCACCGCCAGGGAGTGGATCAGTGCCGTACCCACCAGCCAGGGCATAAAGGAGGCGTTCTCAACCGGATCCCAGAACCACCAGCCGCCCCAGCCGAGTTCGTAGTAGGCCCACCAGCTGCCCAGTGCGATGCCGAGGGTGAGGAAGATCCATGCCACCGTGGTCCAGGGTCGCGACCAGCGCGCCCAGGCGGCGTCGAGCCGTCCGCCGAGCAGGGCGGCAATGGCGAAGGCGAAGGCGACGGAAAAGCCCACATAACCCATGTAGAGCATGGGGGGATGGATCGCCAGCCCCGGGTCTTGCAACATGGGATTGAGTTCGCGCCCCTCCATGGGGACCGGGAAGGTGCGGTCGAAGGGATTGGAGGTAAACAGCATGAAGAGCAGGAAGCCGATGCTGATCATGCCCATCACCGAAAGCACCCGGGCGACCATGGTCAGTGGCAGGTTGCGGCTGAAGAGGGCAATGGCTGCGCCCCATGCGGCCAGCAGAAAGGCCCACAGCAGCAGGGAACCTTCATGGGCGCCCCAGACGGCGGAGATCTTGTAGATGTCGGGCAGTTTGGTATTGCCGTGCTGGGCCACATAGATGACGGAGAAGTCGTCGGCCAGAAAGGCGTTGGTCAGTACAGCCACGGCCAGCCCCAGAAATACCAGTTGTCCCCAGGCCAGGGAGCGGGAGAGGGCCATCCAGGAGACGCTCTGGGTGTAGGAACCGATCAGTGGCACCACTGCCTGGGTCAAGGCCAGGCAGAAGGCAAGAATGAGGGCGAATTGTCCCAGCTCCGGAATCATTGGATCCCTACCTTCTGGGCAGCGGCGACGCCATCATCATGGGCAGTCTTCAGAGACTCGGCCACCTCGGGTGGCATATAGTTTTCGTCATGTTTGGCCAGCACTTCGCTGGCGATGAAGACGCCCGCCAGATTCAACTGTCCCATGGCGACGATGCCCTGACCCTCACGGAACAGATCTGGCAGGATGCCGGTATACTCCACAGTGACCGATTTGGCGTTGTCGGTGACGATGAAGCTAGTGGTCAACCCGTCAGGTTTGCGCGTTACGCTGTCGGTCGCCACCAGGCCGCCGATGCGGAAGGGGTGGGCGCTAGGGGCCTTGCCCTCCACCACTTCGCTGGGGGAGAAGAAGAACATCAGGTTCTCATCGAAGGCGTTGAGCGCCAGCCAAGTGGCTACGGCGATCCCGGTCACCATCAAGCCGATGAGGGTGAGTCGTTTTTTACGGATAGGATTCATGCTTTTTCTTTCCTGTCCCGTCGCAGTTTGCGAGCGATTTCTTTAAAAACGCGCTTGCGCTGCTGCAACGGGGTGACAATGTTGGCGATCAATACGATCGCCGCCAGCAGGAAGGAGGGCCAGACGTAGACGGCATAACCGCCCATAGCGAAGAACTCGCTCATTTCACCTCCTGTTCCACCAGGTCCTGCACCCAGCGGGAGTTACGCTCCCGCTCTACGATTTCGGCACGTGCGCGCATTAAGACCACAGCACCATAGTAAAGTTTAAAGGAGATGGCCATGATCAGCAGCGGAATTAACATGCTGGTGTCCATAGAGGGCTTGCCGAATTTGGTAATCGAGGCCGGCTGATGCAGGGTGTTCCACCACTCCACCGAGTAGTGGATGATTGGAATGTTGACCACCCCCACCAGGGCCAGGATGGAGACCGCCCGCGCCGCTACTCGTTTGTCCTCGATGGCGCTGTGCAGCGCGATGATGCCCAGGTAGAGAAACAGCAGCAACAGTTCAGAGGTCAGGCGGGCGTCCCACACCCACCAGGCGCCCCACATGGGTTTGCCCCAGAGCGATCCGGTGGCCAGCGCCAGGAAGGTGAAAGAGGCGCCTACGGTGGCACTGCTGATGACGATCACCTCGGTCATCTTGATGCGCCAAACCAGGCTTATCAGGCCGGAGATAGCCATCACCACGTAGATGAACATGGACATCCAGGCGGCGGGTACGTGGATGTACATGATGCGGTAGCTCTCTCCCTGTTGGTAGTCGGGCGGCGCCGTGAAGCCATAGTAGAGCCCCAGCGCCAGGGTGATGAGAAAACCGGCCATAAACCAGGGGATCAGCTTGCCTGTCACGCTGTAGAAGTAGCGGGGAGAACCCATTTGATGAAAGAAGCGTACAATCATATTCAGGGCCTGTTAACTCAGACTGATTCTCAGTGAAGCGGCGGTGGCCAGCGGGGCCAGCACCAGGGAGCCCACCAGCATAGCGGACAGGATCGAAAGCTGTGCCGTGGTCGGGATGCCGACGATGGCGGTCTTCACCGCATCGGTGGCGAAGATCAGCACCGGTACGAAGAGCGGCAGTATCAATAGAGAGAGTATCACACCACCGCGGCGCAGGCCGACAGTCAGGGCCACGCCGACCGAACCGATCAGGCTCAATACCGGGGTGCCGAGCAGCAGGGTCAGCATCAGGGTCGGAATGGCTTCGGCGGGGATGTTGAGCAACACTGCCAGCAGCGGCGCGGCGATGAACAGCGGTAGTCCGGTTACCAGCCAGTGGGCCAGCACCTTGGCCAACACCAGCACCGAGATCGGATGAGCGCTTAGCATGAACTGTTCCAGGGAGCCGTCCTCATAGTCGGAACGGAACATGGCGTCGAGGGAGAGCAGGGCGGAGAGCAGGGCGGCGACCCAGATGACACCAGGGCCCACCGCCTCGATCAGCTTCGGGTCATTGCCGATGCCCAGTGGGAACATGGCGGTTACCAGCACGAAGAAGAGCAGGGGATTGACAAGCTCGGCGCGGCGTCTGTAGGCGAGGGTCAGATCTCGCCGCAGCAGCAGGGTGAAGGCACTGGTCAGGGAGAGTGTGCTCATCGTTCCGACAGGTTGATGCGCATCAGTTTCACCTCGTCCTTGAAGCCGATTCGGTGGTGGGTGGTCATGGCGGCCATGCCGCCGCGCGCCAGATGTCCTTCGAACAGGCGCTCCATCTGCTCGATGCCCTTGCGGTCCAGGGAGGTGAAGGGCTCGTCTAGAATCCACAGTCTGGCGTCTGTGACCAGCAGGCGAGCGATGGCCAGGCGCCGTTGCTGGCCGGCCGAGAGGTTGCGGGTGGGGACATCTTCGAAACCGAAGAGACCGACCTGGTCGAGGGCCTCATTAAGGTCGATGCCGTCACGGGCCTTGCCCAGCCCTTGGGCGATGCGCAGATTCTCCAGCGGTGTCAGGTCGTGTTTTGAGCCGTCCTTGTGGCCCAGATAAGCGATGTGCTCGCGAAACTCCGGACCCAGGCGGAAGATATCCTCACCCTCCCACAGCACCTGGCCTGACTCCGGCAGGCGGATGCCGCTGATGATGCGCAGCAGTGAGGTCTTGCCGCTGCCGTTGCGCCCCTCTAACACCAGGGCCTCGCCTGGGTTAATAGTGAAGCCAAGATCGTCGAACAGCACCCGGTCGTCCCGAATGCACTCGAGGGATCTGGCTTCGAAGGTGGCTGGGGCGGTCGAGGTCGTCATGTTTCTTGGCGTCTTGTTTCGTTCTGGAGCCTGGCGGTGGAAAAGGGGCCTGCCAAGCCAAGTTCGCAACCATACATGATCTGAATACGCTGTCTCAACTAAAAAGCAACTATCTCAATAAAAAAGCAACGATCCCGCGAATGGTTCTGTGTATCGCGTGGTCTGTTATTAACCCGGTGTTGTGAATCTGCGCGGCGGAATCTCTTTATATAGCTTGCTTAGCCTCGATTTCGCCATTATGAGCGACATCAATGTCATTTCGAAAACAAGTAGATTTAGCTGATTCCATACGTTATAGCGCAGGTGATTATACTGACCTGTTCCGCCTGGATTTGTTTCCTGTCCGATCGGCGAATCGACAGCTCTAGTGTGGTGTCTCATATTGTTTGACGATTATAGAAGCCCGCTCAGACCAGGAGTGAAGGCCCAATGCGCGGGCAATGGCAGGCCCTTGTCAAGCATTGCAATGCAGGATCCTGGCCTGAGCGGGCTTCCCTTCGGGCGAGACGCTAAGCGGCCATCCGCGTTGTTGCGCTCCTTGAAAAGGGCCTGCCATTCCATCCTTCGGTCCGTAAACGGCACATCCATGTGCCACTCCTCCCCGCGCAGCGCGCCTAGCGGCTAGCCGCTTAGCGTCACGCTATAATCGTCAAACAATATGAGACACCACACGAGATGGCTGCCGGTCAGGTTATTGCTGGCCGCGCCGATGTAGGTTGGGTAGGGCGGTCGGGGATCGATATCAGGTCGCTTGATGAGGTTCCCGGACAACGACCTCTTTTTTGTTCTCGAAACTCTGTAGATTGGGGGTTCTATCTGCGATATTGGCAATTTGCCAAATCAGGGTCACACAGAATGCAATAGCCAGAAAGAACAAAAATTTCAACGGCAATCTCCCTACAGTGTGAATTGGGTGTTCCTAAGCCCGTAGCCGTGAGCTACTGCTCATTTTCGGCAGAATATATATGAAAAAATTTAAGCGTACCAGTGCATGAACTATCAGGTCTTTTGATCTGGGTCACCTAAAGTGCGAGTTGAGCACTATGGTTTCGTCTGTATAAGAATCTTATTCCCTTTCTGTTTAACGGCATAGATTCCGATGGGGTCGGTGGCCGGGTCTTCCAGAGGTTCCCCCGTCTTCAGGCTGAAGCGGCTGCCGTGAAGTGAACATTTGATCTTGTCGCCCTGAATGCAACCGAGATAGAGCGATACCTCCTCATGGCTGCACTGGTCGTCGACGGCATAGAAGTGGCCGTTGCCATTGACCAGCAGATAGCGATGGCCGTCGTGCTCGATCCGCTTCATGCTGCCGAGGGGGAGTTCGTCGATAGTGGCGACCTCGATCCATTGCTGCGTCATGGGGTCACCTCAAACGGGCGCGGGCAGAGCCGTTGTCGAGGACTTGGCGGGCCTGCTCCGCCGCTTGGTTTAGATTGTCAGCACGGCCGCAATGCCAGAGGATCAGCGCCGCGCCGTAGACCATTGAATCATAGGCTGCACCCTGCTCACCCTCCAAGGCCCGCATGCCCACTTCGGCAGCCAGCTCGGCCGCCTTGCCCACATCGGTGATACGGGCGATCTCGTCACCGCCGCTGATGATGGATTGGTCATCCGGTAGCGGTACGGCGCGTACAGGTTGGTCGATGCCGAGCGCCTGGGGATTGATCTCAACCGGGATCTCTTCTGCTCGGTCGAGATAGTGGAACACCATGCCCGGTTGCCGCAGTGAGGGAATCACACCACCTTCGGTACCGCGAACCAGCAGGCAGCCCTCGAAACCTGCAAAGCGGGCGAGGGAGGCGTACTTGGCCGGATAGGGTTTGTGTACATAGCCGGTGACCAGGTGGGTGCGCTTGCGGCCGATGATCGGTTTGGCCAGGACTTCAACCGTGGTCAGGGCCTGGCGCTTGATCATGCGTTGTCGCAGGCCGGTCAGATTGTGCAGTCCGGGACAGAAGGTGCGTTGATCCACATAGGCCCAGCCGGTCTCCTCCTCGGTCAAACGTGCAGCGGCCAGATCCAGCCCCATGTCCACGTCGATTCCCGCCGCTTGCAGTACATGACGGTGGGTTACGCCAAACTTGGGACCGACCACATCCAGGCCGTGGCTGACCGTGGCCAATCCGCAAGCGGCCAGCACGGCGGGAAGGAAGGGGGCGACCGGCAGATTGCGGTTGACGCCGTCGTAGGGGTCCGCCAGGGAGACCACTTCGTCCACTTCGGCGATACGGCTGTCGGAGATCTTCAGGATGGCGTCTAAAATGCCTTTGTTTTCATCGTCGGTCTCCCGTTTCATGCGCAAGGCGATGAAGAATATGGCGGCTTGCACATCGTCGATCTCTCCGCGCAGGATGGCCGAGGTGCCCAGACTGGCCTCTTGCAGGGAGATATCCTTACTGAGTTCCGGGCCGGTGGCGATGCGCTGGATGATGGAGTGCATCAGGTCATGGGGGGAGAGGGTGATCGCTTCGGACATGAGGACCTGCCTGTGAGGCTTTATTTATAAGAGGTAGAGTCAGTATAAATAACCAACTAATATAGTCAAGAATGGTTTTGGGATTGTTATTAGGGAATTAAACAGCGGGAGGTTAGGCGCTGCGGCACTAGGGTGCGGTAAACCGCACCCTACCTGTCAAGCGCAAGGTATGATTTGTCGCACCTTGCGACGCGGATGATGGGGAAGACGCTCGGGGAGCCGCTGATGTCAGTGGTGCACGACCGAGGTGAGGACGTATTGATACTCGAAAAAGACGGAGTATTGGCCATAGTCCCAGCGGGTGATGGGAGGATCACCGATTTGCTGATACTCCGTTACCGGTTGACCGTAGCGCTGCTTGACCTGCTCCATGGACATACCCCGCATAGGCCGTGGCAGGCCCTCTTGACTATTGACCGGGGCCTGGTTGATGGCGTCGATGAGCAGCACATCGGCACTGACGGGTTGCGACAACAGCAGGATCAGGCTGGCGGCGGTGGTGAAACGAAATGTCATACTGAGCAACTCCAAATTTGTCTCGCTTAAAGGAGAATATAGCACTCAACCCTAACTACAGGAAAGAATACATTTTTTGTGCTGTGAAGTAGGTTTGCACTGGTTTTTGAAAAAAGTCTTTCAACGGTTCATAACGCTGGATCTACGTGCCGTGTCATCCTAGCAGGCGGCACTCGGTGTTGGGAATCGGCAGCCAGAGTCGATTCATTAGCATATTTCGTGATTCGTCACGAGCTTTTCATCGGCTCATCACAATGGCTATGTCATGGCAGGGGCGAGTGTGTTTTAATGCCCTGCCATGTTCAAACCGATCGAATTTTATATCGGCCTGCGTTATACCCGTGCCAAACGGCGCAACCACTTCATCTCCTTCATATCCGCGATTTCCATGCTGGGAATCATGTTGGGCGTGATGGCTTTGATCGTGGTGCTCTCTGTTATGAACGGCTTTCACAAGGAAGTCCGTGAACGGATTCTCGGTATGGCATCGCACGCCACCATCTCCGGCGTTGGCGGCGAGTTGGGCGACTGGCGTGAAGTGATGACGCGGGCCGGCGATTTTCCCCATGTTATTGGCAAGGCCCCCTATGTGGAAGGGCAGGGGATGCTGATCAGCGGTCAGAAGGTCAGTGGCGTGCTTTTGCGGGGTATTCAGCCGGAGCTAGAGGGCCAGGTCTCGGACGTCATCTCGTCGATCAACAAAGGCTCGATCGATCATCTGACGCCGGGCGGTTTCGGCATCATCCTGGGCCGGGAGCTGGCGCTTATACTCGGGGTCGACGTGGGAGAGAAAGTGACCCTGGTGACGCCTCAGATCAATATCACCCCGGCCGGTATCATGCCGCGCCTGAAACGCTTCAATGTGGTGGGTATCTTCGAGGTCGGCATGGGGGATTACGATCGGGGGCTGGCCATCCTGCATATCGAAGATGCGGCCAAGTTGATGCGCCTGAGGGAAGCGGTCAGCGGTGTGCGTCTGAAGTTGGATGACCTCTATCTGGCACCGGAAGTCTCCCGTGAGCTGGCCCTGGAGATGGGCGGCTACTACCGCATCAGCGATTGGACCATGCAACATCGCAACTTCTTCGCCGCCCTGCAGACCGAGAAGCGCATGATGACCATCATCCTGTCATTGATCGTCGCCGTTGCCGCCTTCAACATTGTCTCCACCATGGTCATGGTGGTGACCGACAAGCAGTCCGATATCGCCATCCTGCGCACCCTGGGAGCCTCCCCCGGTTCGGTCATGGGGATATTCATGGTACAGGGAGCGACTCTGGGCGTGATCGGCAATCTGCTGGGTATCATTTTCGGTGTATGGCTGGCTTTCAACGTGGAGGA